>JAEZBF010000028.1 GCA_023427545.1 Pseudomonadota bacterium | reverse complement strand
TCCCGTGGCGGGCCCAGGCGCGGACCGGCGGCGAGCCCCCCAGGGAGGGCAGCAATCCGCAACTTCGCGTTCCGGCCTCACGCAGACCCCATACGCGTCGGCGGGGCGATCGCCCCACTCAAACGCGGACTACCCGCAGGGCGAAAGCCCCGCCGGCGCTCGCACCTTCAAGGTGCGGATAGACGACCGCATACCCCGGGGCACGCCCGCCGGGCGCTTTCGCTCGCCTATGGCTGCTGCACGCCGTTCGCTGTCGTATGGAGCAGATGCATGCTGTCGGTCGCCGCGATGAAGAGCCAGTTCTTCTTGGGACCCCCGAAGGTCACGTTCGCCGGCGTCTTGGGCGTACGGATCTTGCCGATCATGACGCCCGAGGGGGTGAAGATGTGGACGCCGTCGCCGGCGCTGGTCCAGATGTTGCCCTCGGTGTCGCAGCGGAAGCCATCGGGCAACCCCGGTTCGATCACCGCGAGCACGCCTTGATCCCGCAGGGTGTTGTCGCTGCCTACCGCGAACTTGCGGATGTGGTGCGGCCGGTCGTCGGAGAAGCTGCGGGCGCTGTCGGCTATATAGAGGATCGACTCGTCAGGCGAGAACGCCAGCCCGTTCGGGCGGTCGAAGTCGTCGACCACCATGCTCACCTCGCCCGAGTGCGGGTCGATCCGGTAGACGTAGCAGCCGTCCTGCTCGGGCTCGCTCTTGTTGCCCTCGTAGTCGCTCTCGATGCCGTAGGCGGGGTCGGTGAACCAGATGCTGCCGTCGGACTTGACCACCACGTCGTTGGGCGAGTTCAGCCGCTTGCCCTTGTAGTGTGTCGCCAGCACCGTGATCCGGCCGTCGTGCTCGGTCCGCTCGACGCGGCGGTTGCCGTGCGAGCACGACACCAGCCGCCCGTCGCGATCGCGGGTATGGCCATTGGTGTTGCCCGCAGGCGTGCGGAACTCGGAGACCCCCACGCCTGGGATCCAGCGCAGGATCCGGTTGTTGGGGATGTCGCTCCAGAGCAGATAATTGCCGTCGCCGAACCACACCGGCCCCTCGGCCCAGCGGCAGTTCGTATAGAGCGTCTCAAGCTGCGCAGCGCCGCTGACCAGCTTGCGGAAATCCTTCTCGAAATGCTCGTAGAGCAGGCTCGACCCGGCCATCTGTTCCCCCCTCTTGATGCCGCGCAGCAAATCCAAAACCTTGAGGCGGTGCAAGAGCGCAGATGGGCCTAGACCACCAGCCGGTAGATCACCTTGTCGTCGCCCTCGCGGTAGAAGTCCTTGAACACCGCGGTCTCCTCGAATCCTGCCTTGCGGTAGAAGCCGCGTGCCGGTGCATAGGGCGCCGTGGACGAGGTTTCCGCGAAGACGAAGCGTCCGTTCTTGCGCCGCACTACCGCCGCGGTGCGGGCCATGAGGTCGAGCGCGAGGCCCGTGCCGCGCATCTCGGGCGACACCGCGATCCAGAACAGGTCCCAGCTGAGGTCCGAGAGCAGGATGCGATCGAAGCAGGTGTAGCCGAAGATCTCGCCACCACGCTCGGCGAAGAGGAACCGGTAGCGCTCGCTGCCGTCAACGGTGGTGTCCACGAGCTGGCCTGCGACCTCGACCTCCTCCTCGTTGAATACGCCGGTCGATTTGACCAGCGCCCGGATGCGATCGGGATCGGTCGGGAGCGGGATCTGGCGCCAGCGGAAGCCGGATGGGCGGACCGGGGGCGAGGAAAGCGGGGCTGACATGTTCAACTCGGGCGGGTGCGGCATCGCCGCTGGTCATGGAAAGATAGCGGTATGTCCTGGCGCGGCAACCCGAAAAGCGTCAGCAGAGCCCGTTGCGCTGCGCGGCTTCCATTACGATCGCTCCGATCAGCTGCGTGTAGGGGAGCCCCGCCTGCTCGGAGAGGATGGTGAGCTCGCTCCAGCCCGGTCGCAGCCCGGCCAGCGGATTGACTTCGATGAAGGCCGGCTTGCCCGCGGCATCGCAGCGGATATCGATGCGTCCGCCATCGCGGCAGCCGAGCGCTCGCCAGGCGGCGAGCGCCGTCGCGGCGGCGTCGTCAGCCAGCGCGTCGGTGCGCAGCGGCAGCTCGTCGAAAGCATCCATCTTATTGCGCCAGGAATAGACACTGGGATCGCCGCCCGGCTTGAAGATGATCTCGCTGACACCGATGGCGCGTGCCGTTCCGGCCGTGCCGAGGATACCAACGGTGAACTCGGTGCCCGGCAGGAAGGTCTCGATCAGGGCCGGCTGGCGATAGATGGAGAGCACCTCAAGGCACTTCTGGCGCAGTTCGGCCTCGTCGTGCACCCGCGAGGTCTCCTGCACACCCTTGGACGTGCCCTCGGCCAGCGGCTTGACGAAGAGCGGGTAGGGCAGGTCGATCCCGGAGATATCCTCCCTCGTCCGCACCACTCTAAAATCCGCCGTGTTCACGCCGGCCTGGCGGACCACCAGCTTGGCAAGCGCCTTGTCCATAGCGGTGCAGAGGACATCGGCGGAGGAGAACGTGAAGGGAATATCGAAGGCCTCGAGGATCGCAGGCACCTGGGCCTCCCGGGCCACCCCCGCCACCCCCTCGCAGATGTTGAAGACAAGGTCCCAGCTTCTGCCGGCGGCCAGTGCCGTCACCAGTGCGCGAACGCCGCCGACGCGCTCGACCTCGTGGCCGTTGGCGCAGATCGCCGCCGCGAGCGCATCGATGGTCTGGACTTCGTCGAACTCGCCCGCTTCTTCCTCGGTGAAGCCCTGTGCCAGGTAGTCGTCGCGGAGGTCGTAGGTGAGGCCGATCCGCATCTTCCCCTCAGGCGGCCGCCAGCAGCGCCGCCACGACATCGGTCTGGCTCAGGCCGATCTTGGAAGCCGCTTCGCAGATGCCCGCCTCGTGGCCGATGCAGGGGTTGGGATTGACCTCGAGGATGTATGGCATGCCGTTGCGGTCGACGCGGAAATCGACGTGGGCGAAGCCCGAGAGGTCGAAGCAGTTCCAGGCGGCGCGGGCGAGCCGCTCGAGCTCGGTGAACAGCGGCTCTTCCCGAGGCGGAAAGATCCGCTGGGTGATGTGAGCGGAGGCGCTGTCGGGCGCCCACTTGCTGTCGTAGTCAAAGAGCCGGGGTCGGCCATCCTGATGCCCACTGAAGGCGATTTCCGCGATCGGCAGGACGATGGTGCCGTCAGGCGTCTCCAGCAGAGAGACATCGAACTCGCGGCCATCGATGTAGACCTCGGCGAACCATTCGCCGCCGAAGCGGGCATGCCGCTGCGCGATCAGCTCGCGTGCGGCGTCGATGCCGTGGACGACGCTGCTCGCGTCCATGCCCAAAGAGGCATGCTCTATCGCCGACTTGACGATGAACGTGCTGTAGGGCGGGGCATCCTCGATGCCGGGAACGATCGGCAGGCCGGCGGCTGCAAGCAGCGGCTTCATCGTGCGCTTGTCGCCGAGTGCCAGAAGGGCCGGCGTCCGCGCTCCCGTATAAGGAATGCCCAGCCGGTCGAGGAGCGCTGTTGCGCGATGGACCTGGTCGGGACCTTCGGGGACCTCTTCCACCAGGTTGACGACGATATCGGGGCAGATGTCGGAAAGGTTCGACACCGTTCGCAGGCCGTGGTCGGCATACTCGGCGGGGATCGCCTCGTGCCCGAGATCGCGCAGGCAGGCGCTGACCTCGTCGGCCTGCACGAAGGTATCGTCCTGGTCGACGCGGCCATTGTTGATGCGTGGCGGGACGAGCACGGCGACGCGCATGGGTCCTCCCTTGGCCCCGCGCCAGCGCAGGGCGTTCATTGCTCAGCCTCGAACCAGAGATCGGGGCCATAATCGATGGTGATCTCCTCGCCCGCGGCGATCCTTCGCGCAGCAAACAGCCGGATCACCTTGTTGGCGAGGTCGGGCTCGAACCACGCATTGGCCGTTGCGGAATGATTGCACATCGATATCGCGCCCAATGCGATCGCCTCGACATAGGGCTCCGCCTCCCAGGCGAAGGGATAGTTGAAGAGGACGGAGGAGCGTTCTGTGCCGTCGCTGAATGTCATCGGGATCACCGGCGCCACCTCGAGCAGCTGCCCGCGCACAAGTTCGGCACAGGCGACGAGACCGCGGCCCTTGCCGGGGATCTCGGCAACACCGAGCGCCTCATGGCGCGGCATCGCCAGCAACGCGCCGCTCACCGGCACCTGGCCCTTGGCGGGATTGTCAAGCTGACCGTGCAAGTGCCTGTTTCCGTGAGCGCCGCACGCCTAGGCCTCTTCCGTCTTGGGAGCGGCGTCGAACCAGAGCTCGATGACGTAGTCGATCGTCACCTCTTCCCCCGCCCTGAGATCGCGCTTGGCAAAAAGCCGGACCAGCTTGGCCGGAAGGTCCGTCTGGAACCGGGCGTTGGGGTTGTCATCGTGGTTGGCCATCGAGATCGCACCAAGAGCAACCGCCTCGACGTAGGGCGGGTCCTCCCACCCGAAAGGATAGTTGTAGAGGATCGACTGGCGGGGAACGGCGTCCTCGGGCCGCATCGGGATCACCGGCGCCTCCTCGAGCAGCGCGCCGGCCGGAACATCGGCTGCGATGAACAGGCCGCGCCCCTTGCCGGGCACTTCACGGACCGTCAGGGCAGGGTGCCGCTGCAGCGGCACGAGGGGTTCGGTCATTGCCCGTAAAGTCCCGTCCTGTCCTCGAACGAATAGCCGTCCGTTCGCAGCCGGTCCTGTGCCGTACCCACCCGGCCATCGGGGTCGGGGTAGCGATAGGTGCCGCCCTCGAAGTTGGTGAGGATCAGGTCATCCCCATCGCGCCCAACGACATAGTCTGGCAGCAGCGGGATCTTGCCGCCGCCGCCGGGCGCGTCGATGACGAACTGGGGCACGGCGTAACCCGTCGTATGGCCGCGCAGCCCCCTGATGATCGAGAGCCCGGTCTCGACCGGCGTTCGGAAGTGCGCCGAACCCGACACCGGATCGCATTGATAGAGGTAGTAGGGCTTCACCCGTGCCCTCAGCAGCCCCTGCATCAGCGGCTTCATGACCTCGAGCGAGTCGTTGATGCCGCGCAGCAGCACGGTCTGGCTGCCGAGCGGGATACCGGCATCGGCGAGGCGTCCACAGGCCTCCACCGTCTCGGGCGTAAGCTCGTCGGGATGGGTGAAGTGGATGCTCATCCACAGCGGGTGGAACTGCTTGAGCATTCTCGTCAGCTTCGTAGTTATCCTCTGCGGCATGACCACTGGTATCTTGGTGCCGATGCGGATGAACTCGAGGTGCTTGATGCTGCGCAGCCGGTTGAGCAGCCACTCCAGCTTATCGTCGCCGATGGAAAGTGGATCGCCACCCGAGAGGAGGCAGTCCCTGATCTCCGGATGGGCTTCGATATATTGTGCAGCCCTCTCCCATTGACTGGTCGAGAAAGAATACTCGCCGTTGGTTTCGCCAACCATACGCGAGCGGGTGCAGTAACGACAGTATGTCGAGCAGAATCCCGTGGTCAGGAACAGCACCCGGTCGGGGTAACGGTGCACCAATCCGGGAACGGCCGTGTCGTGGTCTTCGCCGAGGGGATCGGGATCTTCTCCGGGGCCGCGCACGAACTCGCCACCCACGGGAATGTGGGTGCGCCGCAGCGGCTGCATCGGATCGTCGGGGGAGAGCAGCGAAAGATAGTAGGGCGTGATGGCAATCGGCAGATTGCCGGTGCGCTGGATCACAGACGCGCGCTCGTCGGGGGAGAGCTGCAGGATCTTTTCGAGGGTCTCGACGCGGCGGATGCGATTGCGCACCTGCCACTTCCAGTCGTTCCAGTCGTGGACGGAGACGCCCGGAAAATGCCGGCGCAGGAACTGGCGGGAACGCTCGGATACGACAGCGCGGTTGAGCGGTTCTATTTTGCGCTTGAGAGCACGTGTCTGGCTGACTCGTCCGGCGGGTGCGGCGGTGGTCGATGAAGCGGCAAGCGCCGCAGGTAATTTCAAGGCGGGGGGCGGCAGCGATTGACTTGCCGACTCCGGGAAGGTTGCTAGCGTCGTCGTCCCCGAGCGACGCTCCATACTTCCCGGATCAGGCTCTTCACCGCGGAGGTCTTCGCTATTCATAGTCGATTTCCCCGTCTTTACTTTGTAACCACCAGCATAGCGGCCAAAGCTGAAACCGCGGTTACAGAGAATCCCCTTACGACGACTTTTGCGGCAATGCAATTGCCGATCCGGAACAAGAATAGCCTTAGCGATGTGTTGTGAACTGGAACCCACAGGTGAGCGCCGGCAAGGGAAGAAAATCGGGCCTGCGGGACCCCGAAAATGATCACGCGAAACGATGTCGAGGAGACGGGTTTTCGTTCCCCGTCGTCATCTCCGTTCCGGCGTGGAAATCACCGTCATAGCGCCGGGGCGCATGTCGCCTCAGTGGGCTGCGGCGGCCTCGCCGGACAACTCGCGGATGATCGGGCAGTGCGGCCGATGATCCCCGTCACAGGCATCTGCAAGCGTCTTCAGGGTGTCTCGCATTTCGTTGAGCAGGCGGATCTTGGCCTCGAGCTCTTCGATGTGCCCAACCGTCAGTGCCTTCACCTCAGCGCTACTGCGGTGGGTATCCGCCCAGAGGCGCAGCAGGCCCCGGATTTCCTCGATCGAGAAGCCGAGATCGCGGGCGCGGCGGATGAACCCCAGGCGATGGACGTCATGGCTGTCGTAGTCGCGATAATTGCTCGAGCGCCTCGAGGCCGAGGGGATGAGGCCAATGGATTCGTAGTGACGGATCATCTTGGCCGAGACGCCCGTGATCCTGGCTGCCTCTCCGATCTGCATCTTCGCACTCCAGTCTCGATTGCCCCTTGACCTTACCATGATGGGAAGGTCCATCTCAAGCGCCAGTCGAAAAGGAATTCCGATCATGGCGGCGCACGAACATCACCATCATCATCATGAAGCATCGGCAGCGGGGGTCAGCCGCGATCCCGTCTGCGGCATGCTCGTCGATCCCATCCAACCCAGGTTCGAAGCGACTCATGACGGCCGGCGCTTCGGCTTCTGCAGCGCGGGATGCCGCGACAAGTTCGTTGCCGATCCGGGCACCTACCTGACCGCCACCGACCCGGTCTGTGGCATGACCATTGATCGCGCGACGGCCCGCTTTATGGCCAAGCACGAAGGCAAGCGCCATTACTTCTGCTCGGCAGGGTGCCAGCAGAAGTTCGAGGCCGATCCGTTGCGCTATCTCGAACCCGCCCCCTCCGATCCCGCCCAGCGGGCGGCGCACATTTCGACGGCACCAGAGGGAGCGAAGTGGACCTGCCCCATGCACCCCGAGATCGTCCGCGACGGACCGGGGGACTGCCCGATCTGCGGCATGGCGCTCGAACCGATGATGCCGTCCACGTCCGACACTCCGAATCCGGAACTGACCGATTTTACCCGCCGCTTCTGGGTGAGCGCTGCGCTCAGCCTACCGCTCCTCGTACTCGGCATGGGCGACATGCTGGGATTGCCGCTGCGGCGCACGATCGGCGAGCCGCAGGTGAGCTGGATCGAGCTGGCCTTGGCTACTCCGGTGGTGCTCTGGGCGGCGTTGCCGTTCTTTCGGCGCTTCGTTACCTCATTGCGCAACCGCTCTCCGAACATGTGGACACTGATCGGGTTGGGGGTCGGCTCCGCATACCTGTTTTCGCTTGTCGCCGTGTTGTTCCCGCAGGTGCTGCCCATGAGCATGCGGCACTCCGGAGCCGTGCCCGTCTACTTCGAGGCAGCGGCGGTGATCGTCGCGCTCGTCTTCCTGGGCCAGGTGCTCGAGTTGCGAGCGCGCGAGCAGACGGGACGTGCGCTTCGGGCGCTGCTCGATCTCGCGCCCAAGACGGCCCGGGTGATCCACGATGGGCATGAGCATGACCTGCCGATTGAGCAGGTACGGGCAGGCGACTTGCTGCGTGTCCGCCCAGGCGAGGCCGTGCCCGTCGATGGTGAAGTGACCGAAGGCGCCAGCCATGTCGATGAGTCCATGCTGACCGGAGAGCCGGTGCCGGTACAGAAGGGGGCAGGGGACGCTGTGACCGGCGGCACGATCAACGCCGAGGGCAGTTTCGTCATGCGGGCGGAGCGGGTTGGCGCCGAGACCCGGCTCAGCCAGATCGTTGCTCTGGTCGGAAAGGCGCAGCGCAGCCGCGCGCCGATGCAGGATCTTGCCGATCGTGTGGCGGCATGGTTCGTGCCGCTGGTCGTTGCGATCGCATTGCTGAGCCTGCTGGGCTGGTGGGTGTTCGGACCCGAGCCGAGGCTCGCCAACGGCATCGTCGCGGCCATCTCGGTGCTGATCATCGCGTGTCCATGTGCGCTAGGGCTGGCAACACCGATGTCGGTGATGGTTGCAACCGGACGGGGCGCCCGAGCGGGCGTGCTGGTCCGGGACGCCAAGGCCCTCGAGGCGCTGGCCGGGGTGGATGTGATCGTGGTCGACAAGACCGGAACGCTGACCATGGGCAAGCCTCAAGTCGTCGATGTCCTCGCATTGGGCGGCGAGCACCCGGACCGGGTGTTGGAAATCGCTGCCGCTTTGGAGCGCCATTCCGAGCATCCCCTCGCCGCCTCCATCGTGGCGGAGGCGGACCGCCGCGGGGTCGCTCGGCTCGAGGCGACAGGCTTTGAGTCTGCCACCGGAATGGGTGTCAGTGGCGAGGTTGGCGGGCAGCGCGTTGCCCTCGGGAACGCGCGGCTCATGAGCAAGCGGCTGGGTGCCATGCCCTCCGCAGTCAGCGATGCGCTGTCGGTGCGCAGCGGTGGGGAGACGCATGTCCTCGTCAGCGCCGGGGACGCAGTCATCGGCATCATTGCGCTCGCCGACACGATAAAGCCGGAGGCGCGCGATGCCGTTGCCGCACTTCGGGGTGACGGCGTCGAGGTGATCATGGCCACCGGTGACGGTGAGGCTGCAGCACAGGCTGTGGCATCCGCGCTCGGCATTGCCGAGGCTCACGGCGGCATGAGCCCCGAGGACAAGCATGATCTCGTCGAGGAACTGAAGGCAAAGGGCCGTCGCGTCGCCTTCGCCGGCGATGGGATCAACGACGCTCCCGCGCTTGCTGCGGCGCACGTCGGCGTCGCAATGGGGACCGGGGCTGACGTGGCGCTCGAGGCCGCCGGGATCACGCTGCTCGGAGGCGATATCTCGGCGGTGGTGAGGGCGCGGCGGCTCGCCCGCGCCAGCGTTGCCAACATCAAGCAGAACCTGGGTTTCGCCTTCGGGTACAACGCCCTTGGCATCCCAGTTGCAGCCGGCGTCCTCTTCGCGTTCACCGGCTGGCTGCTCTCGCCCATGCTCGCAGCCGCGGCGATGAGCCTGTCGTCGGTCAGCGTCATCGGCAACGCCCTTCGCCTCAACGGCACAAAGCTCTAGGGCCGGTTGAAGATGCTCGTGCGATGATATTCCAGGCCTTGCGGATCGGGCCGTGCCTCCCTCTCGGCCGGCAGTCTGAGGCGGCCGATGGGGTTCAGCATCTCGAGCAGTTCGGGATCGATGCGGTCGAGCACGACGATGAACTCATACCGGGTGCCGAGCGTCAGGTGGCCGGCTTCAAAGGCCAGTCTCGCGCTGGGAATGGCGGCGATGAAGTTCGTGACACGAGGCGTGCCTCCGCTCGCCAGCGGCCTGATGGCTGCGGGCGAGCCATTGGTCATTCCACCAATGCTCAGCAGCGGGGTCCCAGTGAAGGCACAGGTGTTCGCGTAGGCCGCCGCAACCGCGTCGGCGACATCGTCGAAATCCGGCGCGGATCCTGTCGAAAACGGCGCCTGGTCTTCAGCAAACCCTTCTGGACGCGAGGGGCGAGCTGCCAGCTCCGCCATCACGGCGTCATAAGTCGCATCGTGCAATGGAGCGACGGTCACACCGCTGGTGCGCGTCGCACGGTGCTCGGGTATGGCTACGGGCGTGGCGAGGAGCCGCAGTTGACTGACCCGGAGCTGCACGTCTCCGGGTCCGTCGCCGCGCGCGTAAAGGCCGGCGACCCGGCAGACCGCAATCGCGTCGCCGTTGTTCCGACAGATCAGCGCAGAGTCGCCAAGGCTGGAGGCGGCGAGCGGAATATCCTCCGGGGCGACTCGAAAGGAGGAGGCGAGTACCGCCAGCTCGTCCTCCTGCCTCGCCATGGTGATCAGGAGCTTGACCAACCAACTTCCCCTTACGAGGTACTACGTACATCGTGGGTGAGTGGATTGAACAGGGGTGGAGCGGAGACTGATTGCGTGCGGTTGACGCCCGCTCGGCGGCAGGGCTAGAGCCTTGGCCGCTTAGCTTTGGAGAGAACGGGCGATGTCGCTGTCTCGGATGCTGACGATCGATGACCTCAAGAAGGAGGCCCGCAGGCGCGTCCCCAAGCAGTTCTTCGACTATGCGGATTCAGGCGCCTGGACCGAGCAGACCTACCGCGCCAACGAAGAGGACTTCCAGAAGATCACGTTGCGTCAGCGTGTGGCGGTCAACCTCGAGGACCGCACGCTGAAATCGACGATGCTTGGCCAGCCGGTCTCCATGCCGGTCGGCATTGCTCCGGTGGGTTCGACGGGCATGCAGGCGGCCGATGGGGAGATCAAGGCGGCGAAGGCGGCGGAGAAGTTCGGCATACCCTTCACGCTATCCACCATGGCGATCTGCTCGATCGAGGATGTCGCCGAGAACACAACCAAGCCGTTCTGGTTTCAGCTTTATGTCATGCGCGACCGCGCCTTCATCGAGCGGCTGATCGATCGCGCAAAGGAAGCAAAATGCGCGGCGCTGGTGCTCACGATGGACCTGCAGATCCTCGGGCAGCGGCATAAGGATGTGCGCAATGGTCTGCTGGTGCCGCCGAAGTTCACGCCGCGATTTGTCTTCGAGATGGCGCGGAAGCCGCGCTGGGCACTCGGCATGCTGGGAACGAAGCGGCGCACGTTCCGCAACATCCACGGCCACGTTTCGTCCGCCACGAACCTCACCTCGCTGACGTTATGGACGCGGACCCAGTTCGACCTCACCCTTAACTGGAAGGATATCGGCTGGATCAGGAACCGCTTCGGCGGGCCGGTCGTGGTCAAGGGTGTCCTCGATCCCGATGACGCGCGGCAGGCGGTAGCGAACGGGGCGGATGCGATCATCGTCTCCAACCATGGCGGCCGCCAGCTCGATGGCGCGCCGTCGACCATCCGAGTATTGCCGGAGATCGTCGATGCCGTCGGCGACAAGACCGAGGTCTTCATGGACGGCGGCATTCGCTCCGGCCAGGACGTAATCAAGGCGCTGGCGCTGGGGGCCAAGGGCACCTTCATCGGCCGGGCGATGAACTACGGGCTAGGAGCCGGCGGGGAGGCAGGTGTTACCCGGGCGCTCGACATCATCCGGGCGGAGATGGATACGACGATGGCGCTGATGGGCGAGCGCGACATCAAGAACATCAGCCTCAAGAACATCTACTCGAACGACCTGCTCCGCCGGCAGGGTTACTAGGTGCGGCCACCCGGTACGTACATGTCGGGGCGGCGCGTCATCTGCTGGTAGACCTTCTTGGCGACGGCCTGCATCTGGTTTTCCGGCAGGTCGCCGACGACGGTGCAGGTGATCTGGGCATTGGCCCAGTAAAACGCCTCAAGGCCGGCGACGTCGACGAACTGGTAGGAAGGCGATTTATCGGGAAGAGCGCTGGTGACATAGACAGTTAGGCGTTCGGCGGTGGCGTTTTCATACATCAGCTGCGCCGCCGGACCGGCTTTGGAATTGATGGCTGCCGGCAGCAGCCGTCCTCCCACCAGGGTAAATCCTTCGGCAGCCAGATCGGGCGTGTCAATCGGCGCGCGGATGCGGTTGGAGAGCCAGGTGACGAGGTGCTGCCGGTCGTCGGCGGCAACCTCGACCGCGTGGCGGTTCTCCTTGACGTAGAGTGCGTGGGCGGTGACGGCATTGTCGATGAGCAGCGTGCTCTGGCTCGCCGGCGGATCGAGCAGGTCGCGGACGAACCAGCCACCGCCCAGGCCGAGGGCAAGCACAACAACCGCGGCAGCGGCCATGGCGGGCCACCGCGTGCCGCCCGATCTGCGGCTGAAAGCGAGTCGGTGGGGATCGAGCCGGGTTGGAACACGCTCGGCAGCGACAGGATCGTAAAGGGCGGAGATGCACTCGTTCTGCCGCTCCCAGGCAAAGACCTCCGCGGCCCTTTCGGGATGGGCGGTGAGCCAGGCGTCGACCTCCGACCGGCGCTCCGGCGTCAGCTTGCCGTCGACGTAGGCAAGGAGGTCGGCATCATCGATGTCGCGCAGGGTCTGCGTCATTTGACCGTCCTCAGACGGAGGGGCTCGGGCGTCGTTCCGGAGCCGGTCGCAAGTCTAAGGGCGGCGCGGGCCCGACCCAGGCGGGACATCAGCGTTCCCGGCGGAATCCCGAGGATGTGGGCGGCTTCGGCATAGCTGACGCCCTCGAGCACAACCAGCAGGAGCGCTTCACGCTGATCATCGGGCAACGTCGCCAACGCACGCTCCATCTCGACGAGGGCGAGCCGGCCGTGTTGGGCAGCCGGCACCGACGGCTCGATCGCCAGCCCGTCGAGCGGGACGGCTGCGCCGCCACCGCGGCGGCGCTGTCGAAGATCGTTGCGGTAAAGGTTGAGCAGCATCCTGAAAAGCCAGGCCTGCAGCGGCCCGGTGGGTCGCCACAGGCTCCGTTTGCGAATGGCACGCTCAAGGCAATCCTGGACGAGATCGTCGGCCCGATCGAGGTCGCGCGTGAGGGCGCGTGCGTAGCGCCGAAGCGCCGGCACGCAGCCCGTCATCTCGTCCAGGAAGTCGCTCAAGCGCGATCCTACGGGTTGGGCTACTTGGCCGCGGCGATATCCTCGTAGGCGGTGTGCCAGACGCCGCCAACGCCGTCACCAGTGTTATCGCCCGGCTTGGTGTCCTTGATCCAGAGGTAAAGCGGCCAGCCCTTGTAGGCCACCATCTTCATGCCGGCGTGGTCGCCGGAGGCATCGGTACGCTCGACGAGCGACCAGTCACCGGAAACCTGAGTGTCGGCAGGCGCCCAGACCGGCGGCCAGTTGACGGCGCACTTGTCGTAGCAGTTCGTCACATTCGCGGTGTCCTTGTCATAGACGTACAAGGTCATGCCCTTAGCGTCGGTAAGGACTTCCTTGCCGCCCATGTCAGCGGATTTGACGATGCCGCCGAGATAGTCGTCGGCGAAAGCTGGGGTAGCGAGCAGGGCCAGCGCGGCAGTGCCGAGCAGCAGTTTGCGGAAATTCATGACGTCCCTCCTGGTTGGGGCGGCGGCCTCTTGGCCGTCCGCTGCATCCCACAACACCGCGAGGCGCGACTTATTCCCTTTAGAGTGCAGATTCATCCCGGCGCTCTTCACCAACGGCACCGCTTTAGACTGGACAGGACTGCTGACTTTCGTTTTCCTGCGGGCAGGCGCGGCCAAACGCGCGATTTGGGAGGTAAGATGAAGAGACGTCAATTTATCAGCACTGCAGCCATCGGTGGCGTGGCCGCCAGCGCAGGCCTTGCCGCGCCCGCCATTGCGCAGGAGTCGCAAGAGTGGCGCATGGTCACCACCTGGCCCAAGAACTTCCCGGGCCTGGGTGTCGGTGCACAGCGGCTGGCCGATCGTATCAACAAGGCCTCGGGCGGCCGCCTCAAGATCACCGTCTACGCCGCGGGCGAACTCGTTCCGGCGCTCGGCGCGCTCGATGCGGTGATCGACGGATCGGCCGAGATGAGCCATGGCGCGGCCTATTACTGGCAGAACAAGAGCCAGGGACTGAGCTTCTTCACCGGCGTGCCCTACGGCATGACCAGCCGCGAGCTGACCGCGTGGGTGCGGTTCCTCGGCGGTCAGGAGGTCTGGGACAAGATCTACGACCAGTTCGGGGTGCAGGGCTTCCTTTCCGGCGACACCGGCACCCAGGCCGGTGGCTGGTTCCGTAAGGATCTCAACGGCGTGGCAGATATCCAGGGCCTGCGCTTCCGCACCCCCGGCCTGGGCGGTCAGGTCTGGCAAAAGCTCGGCGCCTCAGTGACCAACATGGCTGCCGGCGACATCTTCGCCGCGCTGCAGTCGGGCACGCTGGATGCCGCCGAGTTCGTCGGTCCGTACAACGACCTGGCGCTGGGCTTCTATCAGGTGGTCAAGAACTACTACTTCCCGAGTTTCGTGGAGCCGGGGCTGGCGACCGAGATCACCGTCTCGAAGGCCAAGTTCCAGGCTCTGCCCGAGGACCTGCAGGAGATCGTTCGTACCTGTGCGCAGGCCGCGTACGACGACGTTGCCTCGGACATGTACGCCAACGATCCGCGGTCGCTCGCGACCCTGGTCTCCGAGCACGGCGTACAGGTAAAGCGCTTCCCCGACGAAATCCTCGAGGCGGGTGCCAAGGCCTCGCTCGAGATCATCGAGGGGCTGCGCTCCAGCGGCGATGCGCTGACCAAGGAAGTGACGGAGAGCTACATCACTGCGCTCAACCTGCTCCGTACCCGAACGGAAGGCACGGATTTGCCGTTCCTTGAGGCGCGCGAGAAGTTCTTCAAGATCAGCTGAGCAAACCCGATCTGAAGGACAAAGGCCCCGCGAAGAGCGGGGCCTTTTCTTTTGCACCACCAGGGTTCGACGCGGGATCAGTGGTAGAGGACGGTCGGCAGCCAGGTCGCGAAGCTGGGGAAGAAGAACAGCACGGCAAGCCCAACCACCTGCAGGCCAACGAAGGGAATTACGCCCTTGTAGATCATTCCAGTGGTCACCTTGGGCGGGGCGACCCCGCGCAGGTAGAAGAGCGAGAAGCCGAAGGGCGGCGTCAGGAAGCTGGTCTGCAGGTTCACGCCCACGGCAACACCGAGCCAGACCGGATCGACACCGAGCGTCAGCAGCACCGGGGCGGTGATCGGGATCACGATGAAGATGATCTCGAAAGTGTCGAGGATGAAGCCGAGCAGGAACATGATGAACATGACGATGACGGTAGCGCCGATCGCGCCGCCCGGCATGTTGCTCAGCGCCTGATGGACGAGATTGTCGCCGCCCATGAGGCGGAAGACGATCGAGAAAACCGCTGCGCCGAACAGGATGATGAAGACCATCGAGGTGATGGTGGCGGTCGAAACCACGACCTGATGCAGGATGCTCAGGTTGAAGCGGCGCTTGGCCAGCGCCAGCAGGATGGCGCCGACTGAGCCCACCGACGCGGCCTCGGTAGGAGTCGCGATGCCACCAAGGATCGAGCCGAGCACCGCGACGATGAGCGCGAGTGCGGGGACCAGCGCCACCATGATCTCGCGAAAAAGGCCTTTCTTCTCGGCCTCAGGCACAGGGGTCGCCGGGCACGACTTGGGATCGGTGACGGCTTTGAACACCATCCAGAGGATGTAGAGCACCACGAGTACGAAGCCGGGGATGAACGCACCGGCGAAAAGCGCGCCCACCGAGACGGGCTCTGGTGCGAAATTGCCTTTCGCCATCTGCACCTGGGCATTGATGCCCGACAGCATGTCGCCCATGAAGATCAGCACCGTCGACGGCGGGATGATCTGGCCGAGCGTTCCCGAGGCGCAGATGACGCCTGAGGCAAGCTTAGGGTCGTAACCGGAGCGCAGCATCGCGGGCAGCGAGATCAGTCCCATGGTCACGACCGTCGCCCCCACGACACCGGTCGAGGCGGCGAGCAAGGCGCCGACGAGGACAACAGAGATGCCTAAACCGCCGCGCAGGTTGCCGAAGAGCTTGCCCATGGTCAGGAGCAGGGCTTCGGCAATGCCCGACCGTTCGAGCATCACGCCCATGAAGATGAACAGCGGAACGGCGACCAGCACCTCGTTCGTCATGGTGCCGAGGTAGCGGTTGGCGAGCGAGCCGAAATTGCTGGGGTCGAAGACGTGCAGCATCAGGCCTGCGAGACCGAAGATCAGCGCGGTGCCGGCGAGGCTGAAAGCGACCGGAAACCCAAGGAGCAGCACGAAGATAACGCCGATGAACATCGTCGCCGACATGATCTCGCCGAGGAGAGTTGCGCTCACAGCACTGCCTCCGTCTCGGTGTGGCGGGAATAACGAAGGCGTTCGGGTAAGTCCTCCTCACGGCCGGCGAGGACGAGGATCGACCGTGCCGCAATGGCGAGGCCCTGCAGCCCGACAAGGACGCAGAAGCCGAGGATGAAGGTTTTGAGCACGAAGAGTCCCGGCATGCCGCCGACGTTTGCGGAGCCCTCCCAGATGCGCCATGAGCGCTGGACGTAGGGGAGGGCGTAAACGAAGACGACCACCATGAAGGGAATGAGGAACAGGAAGACGCCAATGAGGTCTGCCGTAGCCTTCCAGCGGATGGAAGCGGGACGGTAGAGGATGTCGACGCGCACGTGGTCGTCGCGGAGGAGGGCGTATCCGGCCACTCCCGTGAACATCGCTCCGCTCAGCCAGACGTAGAGGTCCTGAAGGGCGAGGAGGCTGTAGTGGAAGAGGTAGCGCTGGACCACCACGGTGAAGCAGACCAGCACGATGCCGAGCGCCAGCCAGGCGAGCACTTCGCCCACAACGCGATTGATGGCGCTGATCACGCGCACGAACGCGGCCAATGCGGACATGTCGTTCCCTCCCCTTAACGAACCGTTAGCCCCCGGAACCAGCCCGGGCAATAGCTGACGTTCCGGGGGTCCGCTTTGCCCCACAGCCCGGTTGGGCTAGAGCTTCTCACGGGCGAGGTGGGAGTGGAGATAATATGTTCGTCGTGAGCGGTGAGAGCCTGATGGACGTGTTCCACGAACCGCAGCCGCCGGGCCGCCAGATCCAGCTCACCGCCATTGCCGGCGGGTCGCCATTCAACTGCGCGATCGCGCTGGCACGGCTCGGAGGGGAGACGGGGTTCCTCTGCCCGATCTCGTCGGACCGGTTCGGCGACGTGCTGCTCGGCAAGCTCAACGCCGATGGCGTGCAGATCTTGCTGCACAAGAGGGTGGAGGCGCCCACCACGCTCGCTATGGTCACGCTCGATGCGGCGCGGAAGGCCAAGTACGTGTTCTATCGCGAGGCCGATCGCGCATTCACATTGGACGGGCTGCTCGCTGCCTTGCCGTTCAAGATGTCGCTCTACCAGATCGGGGGGTTCATTCCGCTGCTGGCGGAGGACGCCGCCGTGTGGGAGCCGGTGGTGGACGAGGCGATCAAGCGCGGGGCGGTAATCTCGATAGACCCCAACGTACGCCCGCTCGCCATTCAGGACCGGCAGTCCTATGTCGCGCGGCTCGAGCGGTTCCTCGACCGGGCACACCTGATCAAGCTCTCGCACGAGGACCTGCAGTACCTCTACGGCGGTGGCGACGAAGAGGCTGTGGCGCGGCAGCTGCTGGAACGGGGTCAGTGCCGGATGGTCGTGGTCACGCTGGCGGAACGAGGGTCGCTTGCGATTACGCGGACCGGCATCGGGCGGGCGGGCATCTACAAGCTGCCCGAGCCGGAGGCGGGTGCCGATACGGTCGGGGCAGGGGATACGCTGATGGCGGGGATCATCACCTGGCTTTCCGACCGGGGCGCGCTGGCCGTCGATCGTTTGGGCGAGTTGGATCACGACGCACTTTCGGAAATGCTCCGGTTCGGGTCTGTCGCGGCGGGGATCACCTGCAGCCGCATCGGCGCCAATCCCCCGACGCGGGAGGAGGTGGACGCGGCGTTGGTGCAGCCCGAAGGGGTTGATGATCGGGCGGCAAGCTCCTAACCCTCTGCCAGGCTCATCCGAGGTTCCGCCATGTCGCAAGACGCTGCCGCTCTCCGCACCATCATGACGCTCGCGCCGGTGATCCCGGTGATCGTGCTCGACGACGTCGATGCGGCGCGTCCGCTCGCCGAGGCGCTGGGCGCCGGCGGACTGCCGGTGCTCGAGGTAACGCTGCGGACGCCGAATGCGCTGCGGATCGTTGCCGAGATGGCGAAGGTCGAAGGCGCGGTCGTCGGCTCGGGAACGGTGCGCAGCCCGCTGCAGATGGAGCACTCGGTTGATGCGGGGTGCAGGTTCATGGTCTCGCCGGGTGCGCCGCCGCGGCTGCTCGAGGCCGCCGAGGAGTACGATGTTCCGCTGCTGCCCGGTGTCGGCACGCCGACCGAGGCGATGACGGCGGCGGAGCGGGGGTACTCGTTCCTCAAGTTCTTCCCGGCCGAGGCGATGGGCGGGGCGCCGGTGCTGAAGGCGTTCGCCTCGCCGCTGCCCGACATCATGTTCTGCCCGACCGGCGGCATCACCGTCGCCAATGCCAAGAGCTACCTCTCGCTGCCCAACGTGGTCTGCGTCGGCGGCTCATGGGTCATGCCGCAAGATGCGCTCGCCGCCAAAGACTACAAGCGCATCGAGGCGCTCGCGCGCGAGGCTGCGGCTCTCAAGCCGGCCTGAGCCGTGAGCCGCGGGGGAGCACGGGGGGTCTTCCACCTGCGGGTCGCGCTGCTCGCCCTCCTGCTCTTTGCGGCGGCGCCCGCGTGTGCCGGACAGGTCCACGTTGCCGTTGCCGCGAATTTCTCGGCGGTGGCGGAAGAGCTCGCCGCGGCGTTCGAGAGAAAAACCGGAAACGAGGTGGTCGTCAGCGCAGGCGCTACCGGTGCCCTCTACGCACAGATCACACAGGGCGCTCCCTACGACGTCTTCCTGGCGGCCGATAATAAGCGCCCGTTGCAGAGCGTGGATAACGGGTACGGGGTGGAGGGCACCGTGTTCACCTATGCCATCGGCAAGCTGGTGCTGTTCTCGCCAAGTGTCGACGTCGGCGACGGGGAAGCGGCGCTGCGGGAGGGGCGGTTCCAGCACCTCGCCATAGCCGATCCGGCGAGCGCGCCTTATGGCGCGGCGGCAATCGCGGTGACCGAGGGACTGGGGCTGACCGAGCAGGTTGCGCCCAAGCTGGTGACGGGGCAGAGCATCGCGCAGGCGCTGCAATTCGTCGACAGCGGCAACGCCGAACTGGGGTTCGTTGCGCTGAGCGAGGTGATCGGCCGGACGGACGGCAGCCGGTGGATGGTGCCGCAGGAGCTCTATCCTCCGATCATCCAGGATGCGGTGCTGCTCAAGACCGGCGCCGGCAACGCCACGGCGCGGGACTTCCTCGAGTTCCTGCGTAGTGCGGAGGGCAGGGCGATCATCGCTCGATACGGATACGACACGGAGCGCGAGTGAGCGCCGAAATCGCCCAGGCCGCCATCCTGACCCTCGAGCTCGCGGCGGGGTCGACGCTGATCCTGCTGGTCCTCGGGACGCCGCTGGCCTGGTGGCTGGCCCGCTCGCGGGCGCGCGGCAAGGAGGCCGTGGCTGCAGTGGTGGCGCTGCCGCTCGTGCTGCCACCGACGGTGCTCGGGTTCTACCTGCTGATCGCGCTCGGACCCGATGGGCCGGGCGGCTGGCTGGCGGGGCTCTGGGGAGCGCGTACGCTCGCCTTCACCTTCGCCGGGCTGGTGATCGGCTCGGTGGTCTATTCCCTGCCGTTCGTCGTCACCCCGATCCGCAACGCCTTCGAAGCCATCGGGGAGGAGCCGCTCGAAGCGGCGGCGTCCCTCGGGGCCGGGGTGTGGCAGACGTTCTTTCGGGTTGCCCTGCCGCTGGCCCGCACCGGCTATCTCAGCGGGGCGGTCCTTGGCTTTGCGCACACGATCGGGGAGTTCGGGGTGGTCCTGATGATCGGAGGGAACATCCCGGGTCAAACCCGGGTGCTCTCGGTTGCCATCTACGATCTGGTCGAACGCCTGCAATGGGGCGAGGCGCACGTCATCGCGTTCGCGATGGTGGCGTTCGCGTTCGTGGCCATCGCGATCACGATGATCCTCGACCGCCGCACGACGCCGCCATTGCGCGACTAGCCCTGCGGCACCAGGCCATAGGCAGCCATCATGACGCCGATCGAAGCAAAATAGAGCACGGACAGTGTTACGGCGCGTAGCATGATGCGCACCCCTTCCTAAATATTGGTCTGACGATGATGACGATCCGCGCCACGCTGCCCTCGAGCGCGTTCGTCGGAGAAATAACTCGACACCCTGACTCCGGGTTCCGGTCGGCGCCCAATTCTGCACACATTGTTTGAGGCGGAGGGATGGGTTAGGGCTCCATACCCGCCTGATTAGGCGACACATGCCGACAAGCTTTGCCATCCAGCCCGAAGGGGTGACGTGACGCAGGACCTCGCCCGCATCCGGGCCTTCGTCCAGGTCTTCGACGCCGGCGGGTTCTCCGCCGCAGCGCGGCAGTACGGCCGCTCCAAGGCGCTGCTGAGCAAATACGTCACCGATCTCGAGGACCATCTGGGCGTGCGGCTGATGAACCGGACCACGCGGAAGCTCAGCCTGACCGAAGCCGGGGAGTCGTACTACCGCGAGGTGAGCCAGATCCTCACCCAGCTCGACGATCTGGACGCGACGATCTCGGACCAGACGGCTGAGCCGCGAGGGATGCTGCGGGTCTCGGCGGCGCGCAATTTCGGCGAGACGACGCTGCTGCCGGCGATCATGAGCTTCATGGCGAGCTATCCTGCCGTGAGCGTCGACCTGCGGCTCGAGGATCGCTTCGTCGACCTGGTGGAAGAGGGGATCGACGTCGCGCTGCGGATCACGACGCTCGCCGACTCCTCGCTGATCGCGCGCAAGATCGCCGACCTGCGGATCATGCTTTGCGCGGCGCCCGAGCTGGTGAACCGGCTGGGCGTGCCGAAGACGCCCGACGATGTGCGGGCACTGCCCTGCATCGTCGATACGAACTACCAGGGCCAGGCGAACTGGCGGTTCGTCGAGAACGGCAAACTGGTCTCGATCCATGTCAGCGGGCCGCTGCGGGTGAACTCTCCCGTCGCCGCGCAGGCGGCGGCGCTCGAGGGCTTGGGATATGCGCTGCTGCCCTCGTTCCTTGCCGAACCGCAGATCGCGGCCGGCAAGCTGGTGCAGGTCATGGCGGATGCGATGCCGGACGGCCAGAGCCTGCAGGCGGTCTACCCGCACCGGCGGCATCTGGCGGGAAAAGCGCGGGCGCTGATCGATCATCTGGTCGACTGGTTCGAGCACCATCCCCTGGGCTGAGCCACGCGCGACATGGCGCCTCTTGCTCTGGAGGCGTCCTCGGCTATGGTCGCGCACCCTGGAACCGTTCCAAAAGGCGAGACATGGCGGATCACCGTCCGGCCGGCCATCCTGACGTAAAATCCGGCAAGGTCGGCGTGCTGCTGCTCAACCTCGGCACGCCCGACAACACCAGCTATGGCGCGGTGCGCCGCTACCTCTCCGAGTTCCTCTCGGACCGGCGGGTGATCGAAACCCACCCGGCGATCTGGCAGCCGATCCTGCAGGGCGTCATCCTTTCCACCCGGCCCCAGGCGAGCGGCGCCAATTATGCACGCATCTGGGACAAGGTGGAGAACGACAGTCCGCTGCGGGTGATCACCCGGCGGCAGGCCGAGAAGCTGCAGGCGCGGCTGGGGGACGCGGCGATCGTCGACTACGGCATGCGTTACGGCAATCCATCGACGAAGTCGCGGCTCGAAGCCCTGCAGGCGCAGGGCTGCGAGAAGATTCTGCTGGTGCCGCTCTATCCGCAGTACTCCGCGACGACCACGGCGACGGCCAACGACAAGGCGTTCGACGCGCTGAAGACGATGCGCTGGCAGCCGGCGGTGCGGACCGCACCCGCGTACTTCGAGGAAGACTTCTACATCTCGGCGCTGGCGCAGAGCATCGCTGAGGGGGTGGCGGCTCTCGATTTCGAGCCGCAGCTCGTGCTGACCAGCTACCACGGCATGCCCAAAAAGTACCTGCTGGCGGGTGATCCGTACCATTGCCAGTGCCAGAAGACGACGCGGCTGGTGGCCGAGAAGCTCGGCTGGCCGCGCGAGAAGCTGATGGTGACGTTCCAGAGCCGGTTCGGGCCGACCGAGTGGCTCAAGCCCTATACCGCCGACACGCTCGAGGCGCTGCCCAAGCATGGGATCAAGAACATCGCCATCGTGGCGCCAGCGTTCTCGACCGACTGCATCGAAACCCTCGAGGAGATTTCGATCACCGGCCGCGAGCAGTTCGAACACGCGGGCGGCGAGAAGTATGCGTACATCCCGTGCCTGAACGACAGCGAACTCGGCATGGGGATGATCGAGGCGCTGGTCCGCAAGGAACTGAGCGGCTGGATCTAGGCGTGGAGCGTGGGTAAGCGCCCGACACGCTGGAGCGCTCGGGGTTCACTGGCAGTGTTCGCCGCCTGTTGCGGCGCGGGCGGGACTTTGGTCCCGGAAATGCCGGTAGTTCCGGCAAGGTAGGCGTGGGACTACTCCGTCCCGCCCTGGCGCGATCGGTTTTTAGCAGTCTACCC
>JAEZBF010000004.1 GCA_023427545.1 Pseudomonadota bacterium | reverse complement strand
AGGGCAGCGAGCCGATGATGGCTGCCGAGGTCTTGGCTTCGGCCGAAAGCGCCTGCACCTTGCCCCGCATCTTCTTGCGGTCGCGCAGGACGCGGCTGAGGTTGCCGAGCGCTTCCGAGAGGTTGCCGCCGGCCTGCTGCTGAACCGAAATGACGACGACGAAGAAGTTGACCTCGGAGACCGGCACGCGATCGAGCAGGATCTGAATCGCTTCGGTCATCGATTTGCCAACGGCCTGCTGATCGAGGATGCGCTGGAACTCGGACTTGATCGGCTCCTTGGCTTCCTTGGCGACCAGGCGCATGGAGTCGTTGAGCGGCAGGCCCGACTTGACGCCGCGAACGATGGCTTCAACGGCATTGGGCAGCTCGTCGAGGAACCTGGACTGGTACTTCTTGCGCTTGCGGCTGAGATAGAAGCGGGGCAGCAGGTAGCCCGCCGCGACGCCGAAGACGATCGAATAAAGCAGCGGCACCTGCAGGATGAACACGATGACGCCAACGACAGCGCCGACGATGATCTGGTTGCGGATGAAGTCGCGGCGGGAAATCTTGAGCCCCGCCTGGAAGATCATGTCCTGCAGCGTGAATTTGCGCTTCTTGCCCAGCCCCTCGGTTTGCTGCTTGAGCGTCTGCTGGATGTTCTTCCGGCGCGCCTCGCGAACCTGAGCGGCGGCGTTTTCGCGCCGGTTGGCCTGAAGGTCGCCCTGAAACGCACGACGGCGCTTCTCCGCCCGGCTGGCGCCAACCAGCGAGGGCACAAGCGCAAAGCCGGCTGCGCCAACGCCGATGATCGCGAGCAGGGCGAAAATCAGGGCGTTCATCATAGCGTCACCCCTCAGCCGTTGATCTGGTCGAGGTGCTCGACGTTGGATTTTTCGAGGGCTTCGACGAGGTTCGGTTCCTCGTTGAAGTAGCGCGCCCGCTCGGTGAACATCGGCTTGGTGATGCCGGTGGAGCGATGACGGCCAAGGAGGTTGCCGTTCTGGTCCTCGCCGAGGATATCGTAGAGGAAGATGTCCTGGGTGACGATCACGTCGCCCTCCATGCCCAGCACCTCGGAGATGTGGGTGATGCGGCGCGAGCCGTCGCGAAGACGGGCGGCCTGCACCACGACATCGATCGAGGAGACGATCATCTCGCGGATGGTCCGGCTCGGCAGCGAATAGCCGCCCATGGTGATCATCGACTCGAGGCGGCTGAGCGCCTCGCGCGGGCTGTTGGCGTGGAGCGTGCCCATAGAGCCGTCGTGGCCGGTGTTCATCGCCTGCAGCAGGTCGAACGCCTCGGGTCCGCGCACCTCGCCCACGATGATCCGCTCGGGACGCATACGCAGGCAGTTCTTGACGAGGTCGCGCATGGTGATTTCGCCCTCGCCCTCGAGATTGGGCGGACGGGTTTCCAGCCGCACCACATGGGGCTGCTGGAGCTGCAGTTCGGCCGAGTCCTCGCAGGTGATGACGCGCTCGTCCTTTTCGATGAAGCCGGTGAGGCAGTTGAGCAGCGTGGTCTTGCCCGAACCGGTACCGCCCGAGATCAGTACGTTGGCGCGCACGCGGCCGAGGATGCGGAGCACTTCGGCGCCTTCGGGCGAGATCGAACCGTACTTGACGAGCTGCTGGAGGGTCAGCTTGTCCTTCTTGAACTTGCGGATGGTGAGCGCTGCGCCGTCGATCGCGAGCGGCGGGGCGATGACGTTGACGCGCGAGCCATCAGGCAGGCGGGCGTCGCAGATCGGGGAGCTTTCATCGACGCGGCGGCCGACCTGGGAAACGATGCGCTGGCACACGTTCATCAGGTGGCTGTCGTCGCGGAAGCGCACGTTGGTCAGCTTCACACGGCCGCCGACTTCGATGTAGCACTTCTGGCTGCCATTCACCATGATGTCGGAGATGTCGTCACGGGCAAGCAGCGGCTCGAGCGGGCCGTAACCGAGCACGTCGTTGCAGATGTCCTCGAGCAGATCCTCCTGCTCGGAGATCGACATGACGATCGACTTGAGCGCGATGATCTCGGCGACGATGTCGCGGATTTCCTCGCGCGCCGCCTCCTGCTCCATCGTGGCGAGCTGGCTGAGGTCGATGGAATCGATCAGCGCGTTGAAGATCGCCGACTTGGTCTGGAAATATTCCTTGTCGCGCGCGATCGCGTCGGCGCTGCGCACATCGACGATGTCTTCGGTGCGCAGCCGGTTGGCGGGCGACTCCAGCGCGGGCGGCTTGATCGCCATATCCGCGCGCGCCGGCCGGATGGCAGCCGGCTGGGGCCGGGGCGCCTCGGTCACCCCGGACGTGTTGCCACCGAATGTCGTACGCTTGCCAAACATCGCTTCTCTTGGGGGTTATGCCCGCTTGAGCTTGAGGAAGGAGGGAAGCTTGAGGCTGCTCGCCTTGGCAGCGACGTCGGGGGAGGACCGCCCGGTCACGTGCATGGCGATCAGACGGTACACTTCGTTGATGCGATTGTTGGCGGCGATCTCCGCGATCATCTGGCCATTGTTGGCAGCAGTGCCGAACAGCCCCGCATCGAAGGGGATCTGGCCCAGCAGCCGGCATTCGATCGAGGTTGCAAACTCGTTGGGATTGATCTCGGGCCGGCGCGGCATGCCGACCTGGTTCATCACCAGCAGCGGTTCGGCTTCGGTCGGCCGCAGCGCCTTGACGGTGTCGCGCAGGTTCTTGGCGTTGCGCAGGTTGGCGAGGTCCGGCTCGGCGACGAT
This sequence comes from Pseudomonadota bacterium, assembly GCA_023427545.1. Classification (GTDB taxonomy): domain Bacteria; phylum Pseudomonadota; class Alphaproteobacteria; order Rhizobiales; family Devosiaceae; genus JAEZBF01. Next base: position 7,985 of record JAEZBF010000004.1, on the reverse strand, counting down.
GACGATCTCGTCGACAGTCGCCAGCGTGTGCCGCACCCAGGAGGTCCACGCGTGTGGGATGTCGAGGATGACCACCGGCATGGTCTTCTGGCTGAGCTCGATGATCTGCTCGAACTCGCGCTCGTGGAAATCGTAGGTTCGCTCGAGCGTGACCGGTGCCGTGAGCAGGTTGATGTGATTGGCCGCCTTGCTCATCAGGCGGTCGAGCATGGTTGCGTCCATCTTGTCGCCGGCAAGGACGGCGTCGGACAGGCCATGCGGAGGGTCCTGATTGAAGTTGAGGCCGGCGGTGCCGAAGGCCAAATCCATGTCGAGGATCAGCACGTCCTGCCGGAGGTGCTGGGAAATGGCCCACGCGACGTTGTGCGCAACCGTCGAGCCGCCCGAGCCGCCCTTGGCCGAGACGAAGCCGACTGTGCGGCCGATGGGAGCAGCGCCTTCGGCGGCGAAAAGATCGGTGATCGAGCTCACGATCGTCTGAGCCGAAGCCGGCAGCACCAGGTACTCGGACACCCCCGAGCGGATCAGCTCGCGATAGAGGACGACGTCGTTGACGTGCCCAAGCACAATCACCCGCGTGGCCGCATCGCAGACCTCGGCCAGCCGACCCAGCGCCGACGGAATCTGCTCCGGCGGCAGGCTCGTTTCGACCATCACCAAATTGGGCGTGGGGTTGGACTTGTAGGTCTCGATTGCGGCTTCGAGGCCGCCATTGTGGGTGGTGAGCGCAACTTTGGACATGCGGCGGTCGTGGACCGCCGACTCGACGAGTTGGGCCGTCTGGGAGTGCTCGCAAAAGGCCTGGATCGTGATGCGCGGGATCAGCCGTGCGCCTGTTGCGACCTCGGCCGCCGGCTCATCCGTGCCTTTGCCGTCACTGCCCGTCAGAAAACTTGCCACGCCCCACTCTCCATCCGAGACGGTTCACCGGAGGTAAACCGCTTGTCTCAATCCAGAATGAATCCGACCGACCCGTTGTAGCCCGCACGCAGTTCGCCCTGGCGGTGGCCGACCCCGTACATGTTCTCCATGCGGCCAAGGAAGATCGCTTCGGCGTCGCTGGCGATCTCGGTCTTGTCGGTCGGCAGCACCGGCCGGCCTGGCTCGGCAAGGCACGGGGTAACGAGGATCACGAGCTCGGTGCGGTTGCGGACGAATTCGCGGCTGCGGAACAGAGCTCCGAGGATCGGAATGTCGCCGAGGCCGGGCATCTGCTGAATCTGCTGGCGGACCTGGTCCTGGAAGATGCCGGCGATCGAGAGCGTCTCGCCGGCGCCGAGCTCAACCGTGGTCTTGGCGCTGCGCTGGGTGATGCCGCCGCCGTTGGTGGGTTCGGAGACCGAGGTATCGACGGCAAGCAGGATCTGCCCGTTCGAACGGATCACCGGCGTGAAGTTCAGATTGACGCCGAACTGCTTGAACGTGGTCGTGGGGGTGCCGTTATTGTCCCTGACCGTCACCGGGAACTCACCACCCACGAGGAACTCGGCCGGCTGGCCGGACATGGCGGTCAGCGTCGGCTCGGCGAGGCTGTGGACGGCGCCGCGGCGTTCCAGCGCCCGCAGAGACGCGTCGATACTGATGTTCGGCGCGTTGAAGCTTCCGGCAATCCCATTGCTGCCGCTCGCCTGCTGGCTGTTGAAGCCGAGGTTGACGTTGCCGATGCTCAGCGAGCCCGAGAGATTGATCCCGAACTCGCGGAGCGCATCGCGCTGCACCTCGGCGACAGTCACCTTGAGCGCGACCTGCTGAGGTCCGAGGACCTCAATAAGGCTGGAGGTGGCTTGGTCATCATCGGACAGGTCGGCCGCCATGGCTTCGGCGACGGCCTTGTCCTGAGCGTTGAACACCGTGCCGGTGAGCAGGAAGTGGGTCTTGTTGTCTTCGGGCGTGGTGATGCTCTCGACCCTGATGTTCGACCCCGGAATGACCCGCCGCAGCATGACTTCGAGCGAACGCGTGATGTCGGAGGGCGGCACCTGGACGGTGACATTGATCACGCTGATGGTGCGGCCGTTGCCATCGAGGAAGAAGATGTTGGTCGCTCCGGCCGAGCCGCCCTGAACGATCGCACGGCGCTTGGTGCGCATGATCGTGGGCGCCACCGCGGGCTGGCTGACGATGACTTCCTTGACGTCGGCGGGCAGGTCGATGAGCACCGACTTGTTGACGTCGAGCGAAAGGTTCTGGGTGCCGCCGAACGAAGCCTGGGTCAGCCGCAGGTGCGTCGTTTCGACTGCCATCGCGGGCATGGTGGTCGTGAGCGTGGCCGCGATCAGCGTGACGGCGGCGGCAGCGAGAAGCCCGTGGAACATGGCGCGCGGAGTGAAGTGCGTTGCGAACATTTTCTCTTCCTTGCGCTTACTGTGCGGGCGCCGGCGGCGGTGGCGGGGGCGGCGTGACCCGGTTGGGGCTGGTGATCGCCACCGAAGGCCTGATCTGGATGGGCTCGGCGAAGTCGTCCGGCGCGCTTTCGGCAAGCGCCGACGCGGAGGTGCTGTTGGTGACCACGCTCGCCTCTTTGCCGTAGCGGATGACCTGCACCGGCTGGTTGGTCGGGCGGCGTGCGGCGCCATATTCGTTGAAATCCGCAACTGAGCGCAGCGCGAGCGAGAGCGTGCCCAGGGAGGTGGCGTTGACGAGGACCTCCCCCTGCCCCGGATCGAGCTCAAGGGTGGCGATGGTCTGATCGACGAAAACTTCGGCCTTGGGATCTTCCGGGTCAGCGGGCGCTCCGGTCGCCCCCCTCTCGCCGAGCCGCTGTCCGATCGCCAGCACCTTCACGTTGGAAAGGATCGTCTCCGACACCTGCCCGTTCGAGGAACTATGCGTGAGCAGCACGTCGACGCGATCGTTAGGGACGATGAAGCCGCCCGAGCTGGACGCGGGGGAGACCGGGATCGAGACCCCGCGCTTGCCCTTCTCGAGGACGGCGGACAGGTAACCCTGGTCGGCGTGTACCAGCTTCGCCTCGCGGATGGGCTCACCGGGGAAGATTTCGAAGCGAGCCACGGTGCCTGCGAGGTCGGAAGGCGCGTTGGGCATGGCCGAGATGGTCACATAGTCGCTGCGCAAGGCGCTCTCGGGCCAATCCTGCCACTCGACATTGGTGGCGCTGAGGCGCTCGGCGACACCGATGGGTGCGGCGGCAACCAGTACTTGCGTCTTGGGAGCTTCTGCAACTTCGGCGGGGGCCGACGGCGCCGGTCCGTCGCCGCCGCGCGTCGCAAGGAATGCCGCCAGGCCACCGGCCAGCAGGGCCACCAGCAGAAGCACGATTTGCGCGGGTTTCATCGCCGAACTCCAATACACGTCCGGGCCCGACCCGCCCGTCGTCTCAGGGTCGACTATGGAGGCAAAGGGTCAAAGTTTGGTTAATCGAAGCTTTGCAATCAGGGTTAACGAACCCTGTAAAGCCCTGCATTTGGCAAGTATTTCGCCGCTCGGTACTGCGCCTAGAGACTAACCGACGAGACGCTGGAAGATCGCGGTGTCCGAGTAGAGGAGAATACCGGCAGCTGCGAGAGCGATGCCGTAGGGGACGCCGGATTTGCTGTCGTGGAGGCGGTCGATCCAGCGGATGCGACCCACGGCCTCCGGGAGCGGCCAGCGCCGGACGGCGAGGATCGCCAGGGTCAGGGCACCGCCGAGCAGGCCGGCATAGACGAGATAGGGCAGCGTCATACCGAAGCCGAGCCACAGCGTCGTTGCGGCTGCGAGCTTGGCGTCCCCACCCCCGATCCAGCCGAAGGCGAAGAACGCGAATGCGCCGGCGAGCACCAGGCCAGCAGCCGCAAGATGCATGCCTATCGTCTCGAGCGGCAGTCCGGCGGCGAGGGCGACGACGAAGAAGCCGCCGACGAGCAGCAACACCACGCGGTTGGATATGCGCATGGTGAGCAGGTCAGACGACGCGGCGAACGCCATCAGCAGGGGAAACACAAAGAGCAGGAGGCTGAACAGGTCGATCTCCGCGTACCGCGAGACACGGGTAACGCGTCAATCTCCGACCGGTCGGTTAACAAAGTGCAAAAGAAAAGGGGGCCCGCTCGCCCCCTTTTCATCGAAACTCTGGTCGCGACTCAGGTCGCGTTGTTCAGGCGGTTGCTGATACGACCGAACAGGCTCGACAGAGAGTTGCCCAGCGTGGTCGCAGCAGCGATAATCCCGACGGCGATGAGCGCGGCAATCAGGCCGTATTCAATCGCGGTCGCACCCGATTCGTCCCTCATAAAGCGAGCGACAATCTTCATCTTTGGCTCCTTGCACACGTCATCGAAGTGACAGCTTCGTTCGGGGCGTCGCCGCTCGAACTTGAGGCCAAAGGCTAGTCGGGACTTCTTGAGATTGCGTTAAAAGCTACAGCCCCAGAACACGTTCCGGGCCTTGAATTAGTTTGCCCTCCAGTGAGTTAACTACTTAGTGGCAATTTTAGGGAGGCGGGAGGGCCTCTATAGGGCGGCGCGGGACTTCACTGCGGAGGCCTTCCTTGGGCTTAACCGTTTGCCAATTCTTCACCAATCCGAGCAACACTTCATTACCGATGGTCCCTGGTCGCGAGTGAGAGAATGAACGCAAGATCGATTGCCGCAGCCCTGGTCAGCGCGGTGCTGGTTGCCGCTCCGTTTGCGGCTGCCGCAGCGGAATCGACTGCCGGCGCGATCACGGTCAAGGCGAACATGGCGCGCATCCTGCGAATCAATACGCCGGCCGCAACCGTGGTCATCGGTAATCCGGGCGTTGCCGATGTGACGATCCAGGACCCCCGCACCCTGGTGCTGACCGGCAAGAGCTACGGGCAGACCAACCTCATCGTGCTCGACTCCCTGGGCAATCCGATCGCCGACACGCTTGTCGAAGTGATCCAGTCACAGAGCGACCTCGTCACCGTATTTCAGGGTCAGGCACGGACCTCCATGGCCTGCGCGCCCAAATGCGAACCGATGATCATGCTCGGCGATGACGTCGGTTACACCAAGAACAACGTGGATTCCGTAGGCTTGATCGAAGGGATCGCCGAGTAGCGTTAACCCCGCGTCAACCATACCCGGCGGAACGGAACAATCGAGTTGGCTGCCATAACAATCGGTTAGGCAGGAACACTCACGATTGCATCGAGTGCACCAACAAGCCGGCCGCCCCGATGCGTATCGCCCCCCGATGGCTGACCCGCGCGCTGCTGCCGATCCGGCGGCGAGGCCAGTCCCTTGCACGCGATGACAGAGCCAGTACCGCGATCGAATTCGGCATCCTCGCGGTGCCCTTCTTTGCGCTGATCGGCGCGATCATCGAGACGTCAATGGTGTTTTTCGCCGGGCAGGTGCTCGACAGCGCGGTGCAGGATGCTGCCCGTCAAATCCGCACCGGTCAGGCGCAGGGGCAAGCAGGCTATACGATCGACAGCTTCCGCAACGAAATCTGCAACGGCCTCTACCGGCTGTTCGACTGCAGCAAGGTTAAGGTCAAGGTGAGCGTGCTGACGACGTTCAGCAATACCAACACGACACTGAGCCAGCCGATCAAGACCGGTTGCACCATCACGCCGACGGAGGATTGCTGGAACGTCACGCAGACCTACGCGCCGGGGGTGGGTTCAAGCATCGTGCTCGTCGAGGCCTATTACAAATGGCCGGTGATCATCAATTTCGGCGGCTTCAACCTGCAGAACCAGCCTGATGGATCGCGCCTGCTGGCCGCCGTCCGCGTGTTCCGGAACGAGCCGTTCAGTTGAGCCAGCTGCGTCACCTGATCAGAGGCCTTGCACTGCAGCTGCAGTGGCTGCGGCACGCCCAGGAGGGCGCGGCCGCGGTCGAGTTCGCGCTGATCGTGCCGTTCCTCATCACCCTCTACATGGGCACGATCGAGATTTCGGATCTGATCGCCGTCGACAGGCGCGTCAATGTGGTCGCGGGCACGATCGGCGACCTGGTCGCCCGGAGCGATGGCTCGGTGTCCAGCACCGAGCTCAGCAGTTATTTCGACGCGGCGCAGGGTATCATCCTGCCCTACTCCCGCACCGGGCTGAAGCAAGTGGTGACGCTGGTCGAGGTGAGCTCGACCGGCGCAACGACTGTCAAATGGAGCGTTGGCAACAACGGTGGCGTCGCCAAGACGGTGGGGCAGCCATACCCGGGCTTCACCACGACCACCCCGATCGTGGTCCTCGCCAAGAGCAACTACATCGTCGTGGGCGAGACCAGCTACTCGTACCGCCCGCTGCTCGGCTGGGTGATCAAGAACGCCATAAGCCTGCACCGCGAGAGCTACTACCTGCCGCGCTTCGGCTCCTGCATCAAGTACGGCACGACGGGCTGCACATAGCTTGCGCCGGCTAGCGGTGCCGTGCCATCTGCACGGCGCCGCCCTCTCGCGCGCAAGGAACCCAACATGTCCGAACCGCTCGTGCCGGTCTTCGATCTCGGCAACGTCTTCATCGAATGGGACCCGATGCACCTCTTCCGCAAACTATTTGCGACGGAGGAGGAGGCACGCTGGTTCGCCGAGCACATCTGCACCGAGGCCTGGAACCTGGAGTTCGATGCCGGCGAGCTCTACGCCGAGGGTATCGCCAAGCTGATCACGCGGTTCCCGCGCTACTGGCGCGAAATCCAGGCGTTCGACCTGCGCTGGAAGGAAACCTTCGGGCCCTTCATCCAGGGCACGCTCGACATCCATGCCGAACTCGTAGATGCGGACATGCCGACGTTCGCGATCACCAACTTCTCTTGGGAGAAGTGGATCACCTGCCTTGGCGAATGGCCGTTCCTCGAGAAGTTCGACGGCGTCATCGTCTCAGGACTAGAGCGTTTGGTGAAGCCCGATCCGCGCATCTTCCAGCTGTTCTGCGAGCGCTATGCGCTGGCGCCGGAAAGCTGCGTCTTCATCGACGACAACGAGTCCAACGTGATCTCGGCGCGGCGGGTGGGGATGACGGCGATCCACTTCACCACGCCACAACTGCTCCGCGCCGAGCTGATCGAGCTCGGCCTGCCGCTCAAGTCCTGACCTAGCGCGTCCCGTACATGCGATCGCCGGCGTCACCGAGACCGGGCACGATGTAGCCCTTCTCGTTGAGATGGCTGTCGATCGCGGCGGTGTAGATCGGCACATCCGGATGAGCAGCGGCGAACTTGTCGATGCCCTCCGGCGCGGCGAGTAGGCAGAGGAAGCGCAGGTTGTTGGCGCCCCGCTTCTTGAGCTGCTCGATGGCGGCGATCGCCGAATTCGCCGTCGCCAGCATGGGGTCCACCACGATGATCAGCCGGTTCTCAAGCTCACTTGGTGCCTTGAAGTAATACTCCACCGGCTGCAGCGTCTCGTGGTCGCGGTAGATACCAATGTGGGCGACACGCGCGGCGGGGACGAGATCGAGCATGCCGTCGAGGAGGCCATTGCCGGCGCGAAGGATCGAGGCAAAGACGAGTTTTTTGCCCTTGATGGCCGGCGCCATCATCGGCTCCATCGGCGTTTCGATCGGGATCATCTCGAGCTCGAGATCGCGCGTCACCTCGTAGCACATGAGGTGGGCGATCTCGCGCAGCAGCCGGCGGAAGCCGGCAATCGAGGTCTCCTTGTTCCGCATGATCGTCAGCTTGTGCTGGACCATGGGGTGGCTGACCACGGTAACGTTGGGCATGGGGTGAGACCTCGCGGCTAGAGGAAGCTCTTGCCGTGGCGGCCGGGGGGAAGCCCCAGCCAATGGGCGATGCTTTCGCCAATATCGGCGAAGGTGTGCCTGATGCCAATCGTTCCCTGAGCGAGGCTTGGGGAAAAGCAGAGGATGGGCACCTGCTCGCGGGTATGATCCGAGCCGATCCAGGTTGGATCGTTGCCGTGATCGGCAGTCAGGATCAGCAGGTCGTCGCGCTTGAGCGCGGCGATCAGCTCGGGCAGGCGAGCGTCGAAGGCTTCGAGTGCCTGGGCGTAGCCCGTCACATCGCGCCGGTGGCCGTATTCCTGGTCGAAGTCGACGAAGTTGACCATCA
>JAEZBF010000437.1 GCA_023427545.1 Pseudomonadota bacterium | reverse complement strand
GGACAGGACATGCCGGCGACCGCATTCATCGCCGCGCTCGCCAATGCCGCCGGGTTCTCCCCGCAGGCGTTCGCCGGCCGGCCGCCCGATGACGTCGCGGCCGAGCTCGGGGCGATCCTGCGTGTGGTGACCGAACAGCTTGCCGGCCTGCTGCGCGCCCGTGCGGCCGCCAAGCTCATGGCCAAGAGCGGCAACCGCACGATGATCACGGCGCAGAACAACAATCCGCTCAAGTTCATCCCGGACGTCCGGGAAGCGCTCGAGGTGATGTTCGCGCGCAACCGCAGCGGCTACCTGACGGCGGCGCAAAGCTTCAAGGAAGGCTTCGAGAACATCAAGGCGCACGAGGTGGCGACCTATTCCGCCATGCAGAAGGCGCTCGCCCGTATTGCCGAGGACCTCACCCCAGATTACATCGAGGACAAGGTCGGCGACTCGGTGTTCGGCTCCAAGAAGGCGCGCGCTTGGGACCTCTACGTCGAGCGCTGGAACGCCAAGACCGAACCCTACGAGAACGGCATCCTCGACCTGTTCCTGACCTACTTCGCCGAAGCTTACGACGCCTCCAACAAGACCTGAATAGTACGCGCGAGAAACTGTTCAGCCGAGGTTCAGGAGGAGGCGCTTACCTTGACTCTCGAAGACGTTGAAAGTAGGTTTCGACGTTCAGACGAACTCGTTCGGAGGCGACCGCAAATGCGCAAAATGATGCTTGCTATGGCAGTATCCGGTTTGGCGATGCTCGCCGGGGCGGCTTACGCTGGTGATGCCAAGTACACTGCCGACGATGTGGTCGGCGCCCTTCTGAAATCAGCCGACATCGGTGCGACCCGCGGCATCTGCGTGGGCACCGCGGCGGAATGCGCCCAGTCCGCCAAGCCGGCGGGCTTCGACGTCATGGTCAACTTCGAGCTCGCTTCGGCGACGCTCACCCCCGACGCCGTCGACAACCTCAAGCAGGTCGCGACCGCGCTTGCGGATCCGCGCCTGTCGGGCGCCAAGTTCGCGATCGAGGGCTACACCGACGCCCGCGGTACCGAGGTCTACAATCAGGGCCTTTCGACCGAGCGCGCGAAGTCGGTCGCGAGCTACCTCATGAGCCAGGGCGTTCCCGCAGAGCGGCTCATGCCTGTTGGTAACGGCGAGGCTTCGCCCCGCGTTGCCGATCCCTACGACCCGGTGAACCGCCGCGTCGAGATGCGGATCAACCTCAACTAGCCCTGAGAGGTTCGAGCTTGGCGGCGCGTTTGGTCCCAATCCGGATGCGCTTGCCACATGCGCTATGAATTCCTCAGCGCCCCCGTCGAGGCGGACCAGCCGGCTGGACCCGACCTCGACGAGGAAATGGACAATGACTACCTGAACTACACGCTCGTCGCGAGCGGCCGCCTGCCCGAGCGGTTCTTCACAGACGGCCAGCCCTTCGACCGCACCACGATTGCCCTCGATGACGAAATGCAGGTCATCGACGGGCTGCTTGCGCGCACGCGCGACGCCCGCCTGCTGACGCTTGCGGCCCGCTTCAATGCGCTCGCCGGCAATATCATGGGTTTCTGCGAGGTCGTGGACGGCCTTGCGATCATCGTCACCAATTTCTGGGACCAGTTCTACCCGCGCGAGTCCGACGGCGACTTCGTGATCCGCCAGAACGTCATCGAGGGACTCGATGACCTCGTCCAGGTGATCTTCCCCCTGCAATATGCGCCGATCGCCAGCGGCCCGCGTCTGCAGACCGTCACGCTGCGCGCCTACATGCTGGCGAGCAACAAGGCAGAGCGGCGCGAGGGCGAGGAGACGCCCTCCCTTGGATCGCTGATCAACACACTCGCGCACGAGATGACGCGCGAGCATCTGCTCGGCCTCCACGCCGCCCTCAGCCGTGCAAGCGCTGCGCTCAACGAGATCCGGCAGGCGTTTATCGATCATGATGCCGGCAGCTTCGTTCCGAGCTTCGACCGGATCGCCGAGGTTCTGCGCGACATCGACAACCTGATCGTCGAGAACCGGCCCGAGCTTGCCTCCGAACGCCGCCAGGCGGCAGCCGAGGAAGAGGCCGCGGGCGGCGACGGAGCGGCCACCGGATCGGGACCGGCGGTTCTGGTCGGCGACATCAAGACTCACGGCCAGGCCCGGGCCGCGCTGAGCGGCGTCGAGCGCTATTTCCTGACGACGGAGCCCTCCAATCCGGCGCTCATCCTCGTGCACCAGGCCCGCATGCTGATCGGCAGGCCGTTGACTGAAGCGCTCGATGCGCTGATGCCCCGACCTGCCGAGCGGGCGACGGTGCGCTTCGAGGCTGGCTTCAGCTTCGAGATCAACCTCTCGCAGATGCGAACGGTCACCGAGCACGCCTTCTCGGACGAGAACGACGTCAGTGCGATAGTGGCGGCGCCGAGCCGCAAGTCCCGCGCTGCACGCCCCGCGCGAGGCTCGAGCGAGCCCGAAGACGACGTCGAACTCGATGCCTGGGGTCAGCCGATCCGTCCCGCGCCGCCACAACCGCAGCTCGACGCCTGGGGTCAGCCGATCCGTCCCGCACCGCCGCAGCCGCAGCTCGACGCCTGGGGTCAGCCGATACAGCCTGCCCCTCCCGGGCCCGAACTCGATGCGTGGGGTGAGCCGATCGTCCGGCAACCCAGCGGACCGCGCTACGACGCCTGGGGCGAGCTGATCGTCGACGAACCTGCGCCAGCCGCGGAGTCTCCTCCCGAGGACATCGCGCCTGAGCCGGCGGCAGAGCCTGAAGCGGCTGAGACGGCTGCGCCTCCTCCGGAACCGGAGCCCGAACCGGAGCCGGAGGAAGCCCCAGCGGACGAGATCGTTTTGGTCGAGTCCCGCAACCATGCTGCCGATCTTTTGCAGGCCGTCGAGGGGTTCTTCCGGCAGGTCGAACCGTCAAGCTCCGTGCCCATTCTGCTGTCCAAGGCGCGGTCGTACCTCAACCGTGATTTTGCTTCTATTTTGAGTGAATTGATCCCCCGTCTGCCCGACGCGAACTGACCTAGATCAGGGCCAGATATGAGCATGATGCTGTTTGACAAACAGCATGGCCTCTGTTTCTCTACCGCGGCCTTGTAGGGGGAACGAAAATGGCTTCAGCAGACTCCGCCACGCGATTCATCAAACGCAATCGTCCGCCGCGGGTTCAAATCTCCTACGAAGATCCGTACGATTCGCAGAAGCAGATCGAGCTGCCCTTCGTGATGGGCGTGATGGCCGACCTTTCGGGCAACGCTTCGCAGGTGGCCAAGCCTCCCGTTGCGGACCGTAAGTTCTCGGACGTCGACATGGACAACGTCGACAAGTACATGAAATCCGTCGCCCCCGCCGCGACGTTCCGGGTCGAGAACAAGCTCAGCCCCAACAGCGGCGAGAAGATGGGCGTGAACCTCACGTTCAACAGCATGGAAGACTTCACGCCGGCCGGCGTGGCGCGCCAGGTTCCTGCGCTCAAGTCGCTCCTCGAAGCCCGTGAGCAACTGGCCAACCTGCAGCGCTATATGGACGGCAAGGTGGACGCCGAAGAGCGGCTCAAGAAGCTGCTGTCCGATCCCGAGCTGATGAAGGCGCTCGAGCAGCGCCAGGCGTCAGAGTCGCCGTCCGGCGAGTCCAAGACCGAAGATAACGAATAAAGCTCCGGAGTCAGCCGGAACTGCCTATCGGGCGCGTGGCGGCGCCGATTTCAGACGGGGACTGATATGAGCCAGCTGCAAGCAGAACCGCAGGGCAAAACCGGAGCAACCGAGGACGTCGACGAATTCGCACTGCTCCTCAAGCAAAGCTTCAAGCCGCGCTCTGAGCGGGCGGAGTCGGAGATCGACAACGCCGTCAACACGCTGGTCAAGCAGGCCCTTGCCGACCAGAGCGTGATCAAGGACGACGTCCTCGACACGATCGAGCAGATCATCGCCCAGATCGATGCCAAGCTCACCGAGCAGGTCAACGAGATCCTGCACGCCGAAGAGTTCCAGAAGCTCGAGTCGGCCTGGCGCGGCCTCTACTATCTAACCAACCACTCCGAGACCGACGCCACGCTCAAGATCCGGGTGATGAACATCACCAAGCAGGAGCTGTTCAAGGAGGCTCGGACCTACCCCGACGCCAAGTGGGACCAGAGCCCGCTCTTCAAGAAGATCTACGAGAGCGAGTTCGGTCAGCTGGGCGGCCAGCCCTATGGCGCTATCGTCTGCGATTATCATTTCGACCACTCGGCAACCGACGTGACCGTGATGAAGTCGCTGGCAAAAATCGGCGCAGCGGCCCACTGCATGTTCATCTCCGGCGCCGCGCCGACTCTGATGGGCATGGATTCGTGGACCGAGCTGATGAATCCCCGCGATCTCAGCAAGATTTTCGAGACCCCCGATTATGCGGCGTGGAAGTCGCTCCGCGACTCGGAAAACTCGCGTTACCTCGGCCTCTGCATGCCGCGCGTTCTCGCCCGTGCGCCCTACGGCGCCAAGACCCACCCGATCAGCGAGTTCGCCTTCGAGGAAAAGACCGACGGCCACAAGGGCGAGAACTACTCATGGATGAACGCCGCCTATGCGATGGCAGCCAACATCAACCGCGCCCACAAGGAATACGGCTGGACCATCAAGATCCGCGGCGTGCAATCGGGTGGCGAGGTCATGGACCTGCCGGTCCACACCTTCCCCAGCGACGACGGTAGCGTCGACCTGAAGTGCCCGACCGAGATCGCGATCACCGATCGCCGCGAGGCCGAGCTCTCCAAGTCCGGGCTCCTGCCGCTGATCCACCGCAAGAACACCGACAAGGCGGCCTTCATCGGCGCCCAGTCGATCTACAAGCCCAAGGCCTACCTCAATCCGGACGCCACCGCGTCGGACAACCTCTCGTCCCGTATTCCGTACATGTTCGCGGTCTCGCGCTTCTCCCATTACCTCAAGGTGATGGTCCGCGACTGGATTGGCGAAAGCTACGAGAAGGACGAACTGCAGCGCCGGCTGCAGGAATGGATCAATCAGTACGTGCTGGCAGACCCCAGCACTGCCGGCGAGATCACGCGCGCCAAGAAACCCCTTCGGGAGGCGCGGGTGGACGTCTTCGCCGACGAAGAGAATCCCGGCTACTACGGCGCACGCTTCTATCTCCGCCCGCACTTCCAGCTCGAGGGCATGGATATCGGCATGAGCCTCGTTTCGAGATTGCCCGGTAAAGCTGCTTAAGCAGTTCATGCCGGCTTCAGGGTAGATCAATCATAACGAGTACAGCCGACGACTAGAGCGTGCGGCGAGCAACTCAGATAACGGGAGACTGAAATGGCCGTAGACATGTTCATGAAGATCGCCACCGTCGATGGCGAGGCGCGCGACAAGAGCCATAAAGGCGAGATCGACGTTCTCGCCTGGTCGTGGGGCCTGTCTAACTCGGGTACCACGCACATGGGTGGCGGCGGTGGCGCAGGCAAGGCCAACATACAGGACCTGAGCTTCACCAAGTACATCGACAAGTCGAGCGCCAAGCTGCAGCTCGCTTGCGCCCAGGGCGACCACTTTGACGAGGCCCTGCTCACCGTTCGCAAGGCCGGCACCACCCCGCTCGAGTACCTCAAGATCACGCTGAACGAGGTCCTGGTCACCTCTGTTAGCACCGGCGGCTCGGGTGGTGAGGATCGCCTGACCGAGAACGTCACCTTGAACTTCGCCAAGGTGAAGGTCGAGTATCAGGAGCAGGACGAAAAGGGCGGCGGCAAGCCGGCGGGCGACTACACCTACAACATCGCCGAGAACACCAAGGAATAACTCGCCGGCGCGTGCCGATTGCGAGTGCCAAATCGGCGCCTGGCGTTTGACGCCCGGCGCCGATCTTCTTTCGGGGCCGGGCCACCGGCGCAAGGCGGTGAAAGACTACGACGATGCGTGCACCCGAAAAGCAGAAGGACCGGCTTCAGATTCCGCTGATGTTTGCGTTTCGCGACGCCCATCTCAAGCGCGACGCCGACAAGGAAGAAGATCATCGCGTCCTCGGCGAACGGGTGGTTTCCGAGCGCAGCGCAATCCGTCGGCGTGGCGCCGACGAAGCACTGCTCAAGCGCGACCTGGCGGAGGACCTCGGCAACCTCGTCGACACGATCGATCTCGATTCCGCCATCGATCTGACGGACCGGCCTTACGTCAGGAAGTCCGTGCTCAACTTCGGCCTCTATGACCTCACCCACGTGGTCATCGACACCGGCGCGGCCGATGAGGTCATCGGCAATCTCAAGCGGGCGATCCTCCAGCACGAGCCGCGACTCAGCCCCGAGACGCTGGTCATCGAGGCGGCGCCGATCGACAAACATGGCGACGTCAACCAGCGCATCAAGTTCAAGGTGCGCGCCGAACTTATCTGCAAGCCTCTCGACATTCCCATCGAGTTCGTCGCCGAGCTCGACAACACCTCCGGGAAGGTCATCGTTTCGAAGCCGGCCGGGGCCGCATGAATCAGGAATTTCTCGACTTTTACGAGCGCGAGCTCAAGCTGCTCTACGAGCAGTCGCGCGACTACGCCGCCCATCATTCCGGCATTGCCGAGCGCCTTGGGGGCTTCGATGCCGAGAACATGGACCCCGGCCTCAAGGCTCTGCTCGAGGGCGCGGCCTTCATGGCTGCGCGTGTCCAGCTCAAGATCAAGAGCGAGTTCTCCGAGTTCACGACGTCGCTGCTCGACCAGCTGCTGCCGAACTACCTCGCCCCGATCCCTTCGTCCGTGCTGGTGCAGGCGACGCCCGAATACGACGACACCAACCTGCTCAACGGCCTGCGGTTCAAGGCCGGCAGCTACATGGATGCGGTCTACGTCGAGCGCGAACGGCGAGTCTCCTGCCGATACCGCCTGGGCAGCGATCTGTCCGTCTGGCCGCTCCGCATGGAGCGCGCCGAATATTTCCCGAGCGCAGCGCCGCTTCAGGCGCTCGGACTGGAGGTTCAGCCGGGCACCATGGGGGGGCTGCGGCTCGGCTTCCAGAACCGCAGCACCAACCCTGCAACGGACACACCGGGCGTCAAGCCGCCCGGCAATCCGCTGAACATGCTGGCGCTCGACGACCTGCCGATCCACATCGTCGGCGATCTCGGCGATGCGAACGCGATCTACGAGCAGCTGTTCGCCAACTGCCGCCGCATCACGCTGCGCTACGAGGATTCGCACGGCGATCCGCATTTCCTGCCGGTGCCGCTGCAAATGCTGCAGCAACTGGGCTTTGAGGAAACCGACTCGCTTTACCCGGCCGACGAGCGCTCCTTCCTTGGCTTCGAGATTCTGCGCGACTATTTCGCGTTCCCGCAGAAGTATATCGGCTTCCGCCTGACCGGGCTGCAGCCTCTGTTGCGGCAGCTGACGTGCGTCGATTTCGACCTGCTGTTCGAGTTCGATGCGGTGATTTCCCGGCTGGCCCCGCTGGTGAATCGCCAGCGTTTCGCGCTCTACACGGTGCCTGCAAGCAACCTCTTCGAGATGCAGTGCAGCCGCATTCCGGTAAATCCCGCCGAGCACGAGCACCAGATCGTGGCCGACCGCAGCCGCTGGCTCGACTTCGAGGCTCACAGGGTGATCGACGTTTTCGCCCACTATCCTGGGCGGCCCGAGAAAGTACCTGTATACCCACTCTACAGCCTGCCGCCCAACAGCGTGCGCCTCGAGGACGCGCTGTTTTACACCGTGCGCCGGCTGCCGCGCCTGCCGACCGAGCGGGAGCGCCGCTTCGGCAGCCAGACCAAGTACGCCGGCACGGAGATGTTCCTCTCCCTCTTCGAGCCGGCGGGCCTTTCCGACACCGATAGGGTGCGCGAGCTCAGCGTGCGGGCGCTCTGCTCGAACCGGCATCTCACCGAGCAACTGCCGGTCGGCGACACCGGCGCCGATTTCCGGCTGACCGACAATACGGCGCTCATCCTCAAGTGCATCTTCGGCCCTACCCCGCCGATGGATTCGGTGATCCATGCCGAACGCAAGCAGCGCGAGGCCACCCACCCCGGCCCCATGATGTGGCGG
>JAEZBF010000407.1 GCA_023427545.1 Pseudomonadota bacterium | reverse complement strand
CCTGCGGACTTGCTTGAGGTAGCAGCTCGCCGCGTTGGTCTGCAGCTGCGAGAGCCGCACGCACGATGCCGTCGAGCTCATCCGTAAATCGGCGAAGAGAGGCTCTGCCGGTATCGGAGAGGAGGTCCTCGTCCTGCCGCAGGCGGGAAATCAGGCTCCATGGCGCAACGTGCCCCGGAGCGGGATTGAAGCGCAGGTAACGCTTGCGGCTGTAGGCGATGATCGCCTCGATTTTCGCTGGTAGGAGCAGGCCGTCGTCCCGCCAAATCGTGGCGAGCGCCCCCAGCGTTTCTGACACGTAGTCCGACAGGACCTCATCGATGAGCCGAGCCTTGTTGCCAAAGTGGTAGTGGATGTTGGCGCGCGTGGTGCCAAGCGCCGCTGCGAGGTCGCCAAAGCTGAGCCCCCGGTACCCACGTCGGACAAGCAGCTCGAGAGCGAGCCGCTTGATGGATTCGCGGCTGCCAGGTGGGGCTTTCTCCAGCACCGCGATCGCCACGCTCCACGTTGACGGCAAAACTTACTTGCACGTAAGTAAGCAGGTCAAGGATGGGGGTAAACATGGGCTCGCGCCTGGAGGTCGTTCGCAAGCGCAACATCGTCTTCGTCGGAGGACTGGTGGCCGTAGACGAGGCGGGCAACCTCGCTGCGACTGACGCCGCCGGCCAGACGAAGTTCGTATTCGACCGCCTGCGCGAGCTGCTCGCGAGCGTCGGCAGCAGCCCCGCCGATGTAATCAAGCACACTATCTACTTCAGCGCGCCGGCCGACCAAGAGTCGATCACAGCGCTGCTCGATGAGGTGAACGCGGTTCGCGCCGGGTACTTCCCCGCGCCCGGGCCAACCACCACGGAAGTGCGTTGCGGCCTCGACACCCCCGGCGCCCTGCTGCTGCTCGACGCCTGGGCGGTGGTCGGTGGAGAGCGCGAAGTGCTGAGCCCACCTGGTCACTGGAGCAGTGGCGACAGTCTGCCGTTCGTCCACGGCTGGAAGGTGGACAACATGCTGTTCATTGGCGGCCAGCGCTCGCTCGATGCGAACGGAAATGTGCTCGGGCTCGGGGACATCGAAGTCCAGACCGACGAGGCCTTCCGCAACTTGGACACCATGTTGCGGGCCGGCGGCGGCGACCGCCACAGCCTGATGCGACAGAACACTTATTTCCGGTTTTTCGGCGAGGGCCGCGAAGTCACCGACTACTGGGAGAAGATGACCAACGTCCGGCGCCGCTACATGTCGGTGCCGTCAGCGGCCGGCGCGGGCCTGCGGATCCAGGGCATGGCCAATGTCGACGAACTGATCCAGGTGGAAGGCATCGGCGTTCTGGGAGACGAAAAGCAGCGGCTGCAGCCGGCCGACCACTGGGACTGGAGCATTTCTAACAGCCAGTTCACGCAAGGGTGGGCGATCGGCCAGCTCATCTTCATCGGCGGCCAGATCTCGGCCGACAACCAGGCACGCGCCGTCGGCGCCGACATGGAGACGCAGGCGCGCAACGTCTTCCAGTTCATCCGAAACGTGTTGGGGGAGGGGCGCTACACGGCGGCAGACGTCTCCAAGCTCTACATCTACTACCACGCCGAGGGCGACTGGGCGGAAATTGAGCGCACGCGCGAGGTGATCGCGATGGTGCAGCGCGAGTTCTATCCCGAACCCGGACCCGTGGTGACAGCCATCCGGGTTGCCGGATTCGCGTTCGAGAACCTGTTGATCGAGATCGAAGCCTTCGGCGTCAAGCCGACCTGATGTCGAAGCACGACTTCACCGCCGCCGAGTTCACCGACCGTCTGGCGCGGGTCCGGGCGGAGATGTCGGCGCGCGCCCTCGACTGGCTGGTGGCGATCCACCCGGTATCGATCCACTGGCTCACCGGCAGCGATGCAAAGAGCTACCAGGAGTTCCAGTGCCTTCTGGTCAGCGGCGCCGACAGGGAGCTGGTGGCCCTGGTACGCGCCGGGGAAGTCGCCGAGCTGCGTGCGGAGTCGCTGGTCGGCGAGGTCATCGGCTGGGGCGGCGGTGTCGCCGAGGACCCGATACCGGCATTTGCCAGTCTTGGCGGCCGGGTAGGGATGATCGGTAGGCGCGTCGGGCTGGAGGTGCCCGGCTACTATCTTCATCCGCACCACTACAACCAATTGCTCCATGTGCTCGGGCGCGAGAACGTCATTGAGGCGACCGATCTGATCCCCGGCCTCAAGCTGGTGAAATCGCAGGCTGAGATCGCCTGCATTCGACACGCCGCCGCGCTCGCCGACCTTGGCATGGAGCGCTTTGCAGCTGCACTGGAGGTGGGGAAGACCGAGCTGGCGCTCGCCGGCAGCATCTACGGTGCCCTGCTCGGGGCAGGAAGCGGGATCGCGGCGAGCCCTATCAATCTTGTCTCCGGCCCCCGCTCGGCCTTCAGCCACGGGGCGCCCACGGGGCGGATGCTGCAAGCGGGCGACTTCGGCAACGTTGAATTTGGTGCGACTTTCGCCCGCTACACCGCCACGATTGGCCGGCAGTTTGCCGTCGGCCAGCCCACGCCGCGGATGATCGAGCTATACGACGTTGTCCGCCGCGCTGGGGATGCCATGATCGGCGCCATCCGCGACGGCGTGCCGACGATACTGGTGCACGAGGCGGCGAAAGCGGTGATCGCGGCGGCGGGGCTTGACCCATATCGCGTTCACCTGTCCGGCTACGGTCTGGCGCCGGGATTTCCCCCGAGCTGGGCCGAACCCATGCACATCCTTGACGGCGATCGGAACGTGCTGCGCGCCGGCATGGTCGTCACGGTCGAGCCGCCGGTATTCATCGAAGAGGAGGGGCTCGGCGCCCGGCTGATCGACAATGTGCTGGTGACCGAGAATGGCGCGGAACTGCTGACGCGCTATCCGCGCGACCTGATCGTCGTCTAGGTCCTACTCCGCCGCTGCGGCGAGCGGGGCATCGGCGCCGAGCTCACGCGCGATCTCCGCGCAGGCGAGCTTGAGCCGATCCAGCATATGTTCGAAGTTTGGCGGGTTGCTGCGCCGGCTTACGGCCGCGACCGTGACGCAGGCGACCGCGCGGCCATCCACGAGGACGATCGGGCAGACAACGTCGGTGACCCCTACGATGTCGCGACTTTCGTGGATTAACGCGCCTTGCGCCCGGACCCGGTCGAGATCGGCCATGAGTGCCGTTGGATCGGGGTGCTGGTGCATGAGCACGAAGCATTCCGCGATCATCTGCCGGCGGACGTGTTCGGGCTGGAACGCCATCAGCACCAGCCCCGAATGCGCATCCGCAAGCGGCCGCCTGTAGCCGAGCTTGAGCGAGAAGTTCATGTCCGAGCCACCCGAGGCGGCCGCAATCACCACCGTCTCCCCGCGGTGCGCAACAACCAGGTGCACGGCCTGGCGAACATCCTCCGCATAGCGCTCGACGATCGGAGCGGCGACGCTGACAAGGTCGCGCGCATGCGCTGTCTGCATGCCCAGGCCGAACAGCTTGTTGGAGAGGATCATCCCCTCTCCACCGTCCTCGCGCTGAAGATAGCCGCGCCCGAGCAGCACGTGCACCATGCGGAAGATCTCGTTCTTGGAACGTCCGAGCTCATCGGCGATCTGCCGCGTGCCCATTGGTCGGCCGGTTCGCGCCAGTAGTTCGATGATGTCGAGGCCCTTCTCAAGTGCGGGAGCGCTATAGCCCGTTTTGTCGTCGGCCATGTTTCACCTATGACGCTTGACCGCGCTTATAAAGCGCAGCTACCGTCCGAGTTACCAATCGGCAGCCTGAATAGCCGAGCTCGATCACCGTGGTAAGGGCGCCACTGCGTATATGAGCTACAATTTCAGATTTAACGCGCTGTTGCCGTACGTCGATGAGATCGTCGAAGGCGTGGTGCTCACGATTCAGCTCTCCGTCGGGACCATGAGCACCGGCCTCGCAATCGGGCTCCTCGTTGCTCTGGGATCGCAGAGTCCGATTGCAGCGGTGCGCGCACCCGTTCGGGCATATGTCGAGCTGATCCGCAACACGCCGTTGCTCGTCCAGCTCTTCATCGTGTTCTTCGGCTTGCCCAGCCTCGGAATTCGGCTAGGCGCAAACACCGCCGCCTTCATTGCGCTCTCGATCAATCTCGGCGCCTATTGCGGCGAGATCCTTAGGGCGGGGCTGGAATCCATTCATCGCAGTCAGGTGGAAGCCGGGCGCTCGCTCGGGCTTACGGCAGGACAGACGTTTCGGCACGTCGTGCTATTCCCGGCGATCAAGGCGATCTACCCAGCGCTCGCCAGCCAGTTTGTCCTGCTGCTGCTGGCGACCAGCGTCGTCTCCTCGATCGGCGCGACCGAGCTGTTTCACCAAGCTGCCTTCATCGACTCGCGCACGTACCGCTCGTTTGAATCCTACGCCATGATCACGGCCGCCTACCTGGTCATGACCATCGCGTTCCGGGCTCTCTTCTCCGGCGTTTATTGGCTGGTCTTCGTGCGCAGGTCCGCCCGATGATCCGCAGCTTCTCCCCGGCCGACGTTCTCTTCCTGCTGGAGGGCGCCCGCTGGACCGTGGGTCTGGCGCTGACGGCAATGCTGGGCGGAGGGCTTCTGGGCATCATTATTGCGGTGCTTCGGATTGTGCCTTTCGGTCCAGCGAACTGGCTTGCTATCGCCTACATCAACCTGATCCAGGGCACGCCGCTGCTGGGACAGCTCTTCGTCTTCTTCTTCGGCCTGCCGCTCATCGGCATCCACGTCGATGCCTGGATCGCGGCCTCGGTGGCGCTGTCGCTGTTCTCCGCCGCTTTCTTTGCCGAAATTTGGCGCGGCAGCCTCCAGTCGGTTTCTGCCCGACAGTGGGA
>JAEZBF010000231.1 GCA_023427545.1 Pseudomonadota bacterium | reverse complement strand
CGCTTGAGCTTCTGGCCCACCTTGGGCAGCTCGACGAAGACGATGTCGCCCCGCTGATCCTGGGCGTAGGGGGTAATGCCCACCGTGCCGTCGTCGGTGATGTATTCGTGGTCCTTGGTGAACTTGGTCATGAAGTGGCTTTCCGGACGTAGCGGTGCGGGAAAAAGGGAAGCTTGGTGACCGTTGCGGGCTGGGCGCGGCCGCGGACGATGACCTGGAGAGAGGTGCCGGCCGAAGCGACTGCAGGGGGAACGTAGCCCAGCGCAATCGGACGGTTGAGCGAGGGCGAGTAACCGCCGGAGGTGACCCGGCCGATGACCGTGCCGTCGGCGCCGAGGATTTCCGCGCCTTCCCGGGCTGGGGCGCCTTCGACCAGGAGCCCGACGCGAACCCTTCCTGCCCCGTCTTCGCGCTCGGCAAGAATGCGCTGTGCTCCGGGGAAATCCGCGGCCTCGCGGCGGCGCTTGCTGACGGCAAAGCCCAGGTCGGCTTCGATTGGGGAGGTCGTCTCGTCGAGGTCGTGGCCGTAGAGCGGCAGGCCCGCCTCGAGCCTGAGGGAGTCGCGTGCCCCTAAACCGATCGGCTTCACCCGCCGGTCTGCAAGCAGCGCATCCCACAGCTCGAATGCCTGTTCGGCCGGTGCGAGAATCTCGAAGCCATCCTCGCCGGTGTACCCCGAGCGGGAGATCATCACCCTGACGCCGTTCCAGCCATAGGAGCCGTACATCATGAAGCCGAGGTTCGCCGCCTCCGGCACGATCGCAATGATGACTTCCGCCGCTTCCGGTCCCTGCAGCGCGAGCAGCACGCCGTCGTCGGCGCGGTGCAGGGTGGCGCGCCCTTCAGCCGCCTGCTCCATCAGCGCGAAATCGCTGTCCTTGGTACCGGCGTTGACGACGATGTAGAGCGTGCCGGAGTGCTCGATGCGGGCGGAGCGCGCGACCATCAGGTCGTCGCGGATGCCGCCCTCCTCGTTGAGCAGCAGCGTGTAGCGGACCTGCCCCGGCTTCAGGCCCACGATATCGCCGCAGATCAAAGGCTCGATGATGGCGGCGATGGCACGGTGGTCCGCCTCCGTATCCCCCGAAGGGGCGCTCAGTTGAAGAAAGCACGGCCCCATATGCGACACATCGAACAGGCCGGCATGGGTCCGCGTCCAGTGGTGCTCCGCGACGATGCCCTCGGGGTACTGCACCGGCATGCCATAGCCGGCGAAGCCCACCATGCGAGCGCCCGCCGCGATGTGGCGCGGGAACAGGACAGTAGCCTTGTTGATGCCGGCAGGCGTTTCGGACATTCGGTCTCGGTTCCCGGATGGCTGGCCTCGTCCCACCTTGTCGGTGGAACGTCGGCGCCCCCTCTGTCCGGTGACCTGAGAGATTTCCCGACGGCATTGAGCCGCGGTTGCTCCTTCGGTGGGACGAAGCCGCGTGGCGCCGTCCGCTTTCCAGAGTGTCGTCCGTTGCTGCGGTCCGTTGTGCCTGAGCGTTTCCGGGGCGGTTGCGCCTTCGGCGCCGGTCCCTATCGACCGGACTCTCCCGCAGCGGGATCAACCATCGTGCATGGCGGGACCGGCGTCAACTGCGCCCGCAGCCCGAGACACAGGTGGATGAAAGGATCAGCCCTTGGGGTCGAAGCCGACCCAGATGACGATGTTCTCGCCCCCGACGTACGGGATGGCGACGTTCTCGATCACCTTGACGAACTCGGCGGACTGCTCCGGCGGCGTGATGTTGACCGGGATGTTGTACTTCTCGGTGAACATCGCGACGTTGTCACGTTCGACGGCAAACCGCAGCGGCACGGTCACCGACTTTTCGCTGCCCGCGGGGCCAAGAAGCAGCCGGCCGACAACGCCCATCTTCACGGTAATCCGGCCGTTCGACACGACGCAGTTGCGCGACTGCCGTTCGATCACTGCCTGGAACTGCAGCTTGCTCGGATCGCGGCCGGCACCGGAATAGCGGCTGAACGTTTCCGCCCCGTCGCGCACCAGGATCGGCGGACATTCGGTCGCGATCGCGGGCAAAGCGCTCGAAGAGACCGCCGCCACCTCGGTCGGACTGGCGCTGGCATTGGCGAACTGGCTGGTCGTTGAGGAGCCGGACCCGAGCATGTTGCCCATCGAGCAGGCTGAAACGGCCAGAGCCAATCCGGCAAGAGCGCCGAATAGCAGCAGGCGCCCTGCCCCTGCAGTAAGGTCCAACTTCGCAATCATACGTATATCCCCGTCACGCCAACCCTAGACCCCGCCAGCCGCCATGGATACCGCGGGTAAACGAATTCCCCAGCCGATCGAGCCGATGCCGCCATTTCGGCGCAGCGGCGCAACCAGCCGCTCCAATCGACCGCGCGCTCCTAGGGCGAAGTACCCTCGGGCGGGCCGATAACGCGGGTGGTTTCGTAGGCGCCCGCCGGAGTGAGGAAGGTGAAGTGCACGGGCCTGCCCTCCAAGCCCGAGTTCGTGCCGCCACCCAGTAACGGCAGCGTTACCACGCCTTCCCGGCTTTTTTGGGGCGCACCGAGCATCACGCCAGGAACATCGACGTCGGCGATCAGCGAGGCCGGATCGATGTCGCCGCCGACGCTGACGACGAGATTGCCACTGTCATCTGTCCGAACCTCGCCGACAGCACCTTCCGGGCCGTCCCAGGGGAGCGGGGCAAGGGCAACCGCCTGTTGCAGCCGGATCTGCTGGGCGGCATCGGCTTTGTCGAAGCTCAGTGGCAGCGAAAAGCTCGCGCTCGCCGGCACGCATACATCCGAACAGATGCCTAGGCTGACTGTGGCCGCAATTTCGGAGGACTTTCCCGATGCCTCCACCGACAGCGGCAGCACGGTCGGACCATAATAGACGTAGTCGAGGTAACCCGCTGTCTGGTCTACGACTGGATAGGGCCACAGCACCTTCTCGCCACTGATACCGTGCGAGGCACTGAGGTCGAACAACGTGGGGATGCCGGTTTCGCCGGGCACCCGCCAATAGGTCTTGGTGGTGCGGGGCATGTCAATCTCGAGCCCGACGAGCGTCGTACCGTCCGGCTGCCGGACGTCGTCGGCGATCATCCGCAGGCGCACGCCCGGAAACACTTCCTGCCACTCCGTCTGGCCGGCTACGGCAGGGGTCGCGAGGGCGGCGAGGATGAGGCTGGGCGGAACGCGCATGGCTCTGCGATAGCTGATGACCCGGCAGAGCAAAAGCCACGGATGTTCAGCCCTGCGTGATCGGCGGTGCTTTGCATCGCTTCGGCCCGGCGCTACATTATGCGCCGGGGGGATCAAGTCGGAGATTGCCGGAGACAGGCAGATGCTTTCGCTCAAGGGACAATTCCTCGTGGCGATGCCGGGGATGGGGGATGACCGCTTCCGCGACACCGTGATCTATCTCGTCGGCCACGGCGAAGAGGGTGCGATGGGCCTGGTCGTGAACCAGAGCGTCGAGGACATGCGGTTCGCAGACATCCTCGAAGAGCTCAAGCTCGGCGAACCCGAAGAGATCATCCGCCTCCCGGATCCGATCAAGAACCGGCAAGTGCTCAAGGGCGGCCCCGTTCAGAAGAGCCGCGGGTTCGTGCTGCACACCGCCGACTACTTCCGCAACGGCAACTCCTACACCGTCGCCGACAACGTCTGCCTGACGGCGACGCTCGACGTGCTCAAGGCCATGGCCTTCGGTCCGGTGCCGAGCGATGCGGTTTTTGCTCTGGGCTATTGCGGCTGGGGTGCCGGTCAGCTCGAAGGCGAGATCAAGGGCAATGGCTGGCTGACCGTTCCGTTCTCCCGAGAACTGCTCTTCGGCATGCCTCTCGAGGACCGCTACAACGCCGCGCTGAGCAGCATGGGCATCACCCGCGCCAGCCTCAGCGCCATGGCCGGACGGGCATAACGCCGCTTAGCGGTTCGCCTGCGCCGCCAGCTTCTTGTGCATCTCGGCGCCCGTCATGGCGGCGCCGAAGGCATAGCCCTGCGCATACTGGCAGTTCAGGCTCTGAAGACGCTCGATCTCCTCGTGAGTCTCCACGCCCTCTGCAACCACCGTCAGGTCGAGCTCGGTCGCGAGCGCGACGATCGAGCGGATGATCGGTCCCTGGGTGTGCGACATGCCCGTGTTGTCGCTCAGCTGCACGAAAGCAGCGGGGATCTTGATCGTGTCGAACGGGAAGCGGTGCAGGTAGCTCAGGGACGAGTGGCCGGTGCCGAAGTCGTCCAGCGCCAGTCCCAGGCCCAGCCCCTTGAGTGCCTCCAGCATGTAGGCGGAGTGCTCGGGATTGGTCATCACTTGGCTCTCGGTGATCTCGAGCTTGAGGTGACTTGCCACCAGCTTCTGCTCGCCGACGAGCACCTTCATGTCGTTGAGCAGCGTTTCGCTCGCGAGCTGGGTCGGAGAGAGGTTTACCGAAACGAAGAATTCGTCGCCGAGGTCCAGCGCATCCAGCCACTCGCGCGCCTGCTTGGCGGCCTGCTCGAAGGCAAGGCGCCCGAGCCGCTCGATCAGGCCGGAGCGTTCGGCAAGCGGAATGAACTCCTCGGGGTTCACCACGCCGCGCGTGGGGTGGTTCCAGCGCATGAGCGCCTCGGCACCGGCGATGGTGTTGGAGTGGATGTCCATGATCGGCTGAAACAGCACCTGCAGCTCGCCGTGGCGCAGGCCCCGGTCGAGGTCCTCCTCGCTCGCCCTCGTATAGGCGGCGATAGAGCGGGCCGAGGCGCGGTAGGCCTCGATGCGGTCGCCGCCCAGCCGCTTGGCGTAATACATCGCGAGCTCGGCATCGCGCAGGACGTCCGCCGCGGTCGCTGGATTGCCGTCGTATATGGTGACCCCGATCGAGCAGGTCAGCGACAGGTCGCGCTCACCGAAGTTGAACGGCGATTTCAGTGCCTTGCGGATCTGCTCGGCCACTTCCGCAATCTTGCCCGCGGCCGCCTCGGACGCGAGGATCACCGCGAACTGGTCGCCCGAAATGCGCGCGACCGTATCGAGCGGGCGCATGACACGGGAAATGCGGCGCGAAATTGCAAGGAGCACCGAGTCCGCGGCCGAGTGGCCGACGCGTTCCTCGAGGTCCATGAAGCGGTCGATATCGACGAGGAAAACCGCAGGCTTGATGCCATTTGGCAGCCGGGCCCGGATCAACGCGCGCTCGAGACGGTCGAGCAGCAGCTGCTTGTTGGGCAGCCCGGTCAGGCTGTCGTGCACGGCGTCGTGCAGCAAGCGCTCGCGGCTGTTGCGGTCGTCGTTGACATCCTGCAGCGTGCCGACGATCCGATTGACCTGACCGTCACCCCCAAGCACCGGCTTCACCCGCATGCGGAAGGTGCGGTAACTGCCGTCGTGCGCGGCCAGGCGCACGTCGGCCGAGACCTTGCCGCGGCGCAGTTCGACCAGCGTATCGAAGGCGGTGCGGAAGCGGTCGCGGTCCTCGGGGTGCACCCGGTCGAGCCAGCGCTTGATTGCGCCGCGCAGCGTGCCGCGGCGTTCGCCCAACCGCGTCGAGAGCTCGTCCGAAACGGAGACGCGGTCGCGTTCGATATTCCAGTCGAAAACGAAGTCGCCCGAACCGGTTAGGGCCAGTGCCCGGCGTTCCACTTCGCTGAGCGTGCCGATCGAGACCTGCCCTTCCGAGAAGGCGTGCTGGACGGCGGTGAAACCCAGCAGCATCACGATCAGCACGAGGCCACCGGCGACGGCGGGCTGCGCCACGTCGTTGGAAACCTGCCCCGAGATTACCAGCCAGCCGTAGAACAGCCAGGCGATGTAGATGATCCAGGTTGGCACCAGCAGCACCGCGCGGTCGTAGCCGCGCAGCGCCAGCAGCAGGATCAGGAAGAAGCCGGAAACGCCGAGCAGCGCCAGCACCAACCGGGAGACGGTCGCGGCGATCTCGGGCTGGAAGAACGCAAAGCCGAAGAGCGCAAGGAACACCGCAAGCAGCGCCAGCGCGAGGTGGACGAAGCGCAGGTGCCATCGGTGCAGGTTCAGGTAGATGAACATGAACCCGAACAGTGTCGTGGCGATGCCCGCCTCGGCAGCGGCGCGGAACGGCTGCATCGCGCCGTTCGAGATACCCAGCAGCGGACCGACGACGCCGAAGTCGATGAGGAGGTAGATCAGCACGGCCCAGGCGAACGCCGCGGTCGCGGGAAATACGCCCCTGCCCTTGACCACGAACATGATGGTGAGGAACACGGCGGCGAGCGCAGCTACGCCCATCACCACGCCGCGGAACAGCGTGAACGAGTTCACGTAGTCGCGGTAGGCGTCGGGCTTCCAGATGTAGAGTTCGGGCAGCGAGCCGTTGCTGAGCTGGGCGACGAACGTGACCGTCGCGCCCGGGTCGAGCGTGATCTCGAACACGTCGGCTTCACGGTCTGTCAGCCGCACCGGCCGGATGCCGGCGCTCGGCGTCAGTACATCGATGCGTTCCGCACCGAGATCGGGCCGGAATACGCCGGAACCCGGGAGGCGGAAGAAGGGGGCCACCAGCAGCCGGTCGATCTGCGCGTCGGAATCATTTCGCAGGGCAAAAATGGCCCAGTTGGGGTTGGTGCCGTTCTCGGACGCCAGCACCTCGATGCGGCGGATGATGCCGTCCTCACCCGGCGCGGTGGAGAGCTGGATGCGGCCGTTCTCGCCTGGCACGACGGTGATGACGTCTGTCAGATTGACGGCGTTCACCTCCTCTGGGACCGAGATCACCTGGGGCGTCTGCGCCTGCGCCGCGCCGACCAGCGCGAACAAAAGGCACATCGCTGCGGTGATGAGCTGACGGATCAAGCCGAGGGGTGGCCTGCGGCGACGCTGGGCCGAGGCGCTGGGGCCAGGCGCGCCGCGGTGCCGCTGGCCCGTGTGCGGTCCGTCGCGGTCGCGCTCTAGGTAGCGGGGATTGCTGAATCGGACAAGCACCGGGCTGGACACGGCCGGTCCTTCAGCCCCGGCGCGCCGCGTCGTAACGCTCACGCGTCAGACCGAACAGCACATGGTCACACCAGCGCCCGTCGATCTGCAGGTAGTTCTCGGCATAGCCCTCTTCCTTGAACCCATTCTTTTCGAGCACGCGGCGCGAGGCGATATTGCCGGGTAGAAATGCGGCGTGGATGCGGTGAAGGCCCAGTGTTTCGAAGGCAAAGGGGATCACCAGCCCCACCGCTTCGGTCATCAGCCCCTGCCCGGCATGGTCGCGACCCATCCAGTAGCCAAGGCTGACGAACTGTGCGGCGCGGCGGCGGATGTTGGAGAGCGTGAGGCCGCCGACCAGGACCTCCCCGCTCTTCTGTCGGAGGAACACGAAGAAGGTATAGTCGGTGCCCGCCCGGGCCTCCTCCTGGCCGCGGCGTAGCCTAGCCAGAAACACCCGGCGCGACAGATCGCTTTCGCTCCAGCGTGGCTCGAACGGCTTGAGGAAGTCGCGGCTCTCGCGCCGCACGCGACGCCACTCGTCGTAATCTTTTGGCTGGGGCGCGCGCAACGTCACACGCGCACCCATGAGCACGGGAGTGGGGTCGCGGGACAACCAGGACGGCAACACGAGAGGACTAGTTCCGCAACCGGTCGGAAATGGTCTGGTAATCCGGGAGCTTGGCGACCGGACCAATGCCGGCGAGCGAGATTTCGCCCGCATCGAAGATCTGCCGGGCGACATGCTTGACTCGCTCGGCGCCGATGCGGTTGATCCGCTCGACCGTTTCCTGCAGCGGGATCGGGCGGCCCCAGAGGATCTGCTGGCGCGCAAGCTGACCTGCGCGCGACGACGGACTTTCGAGCGACATCAGCAGCCCAGCCCGTATCTGGTTGCGAACGCGAACGACTTCCTCGTCTGTGATCGTCTCCGTCGCCCTGCGCAGCTCGTCTAGCACCACGGGCAGGAGCTCGGTGACCTCGTCCTCGCCCGTCGAAGCCGCGATGCCGAAGATTCCGCTATCGGCGAAGGCCCAGTGGAAAGCATAGACCGAGTAGCAGAGCCCGCGTTTTTCGCGGACCTCCTGGAACAGCCGCGAACTCATCCCGCCGCCCAGGATGGAGGTCAGGATCTGCGCCGCGTAGAAGCCATCGGAGTTGTAGGCACGCCCCTCGAGCCCAAGCACGATGTGCGCCTGCTCGTGGTCGGAGAGGAGTCGCTCCTCGCCCCCCACGTACTGCGCCTTGAGCGGCGCCGGCGCGCCAGCAGGTTTAAGGTCGCGGAAGCTTTCCGCCGTAATGTCGACGAGCGCGTCGTGGTCCACGTTCCCAGCCGCGCAGACAACCATCTGGTCGCCGACATAGTTGCGGTCCATGTAAGCGCGGATCGACTCCGGCCGGAAGGCATTCACCGACTCAACTGTGCCAAGGATCGTGCGGCCGATCGGCTGGTCGGGATAGGCCGCTTCCTGGAACAGATCGAAGACATGATCGTCGGGGTTGTCGCGCGCCGCGCCGATTTCCTGGACGATCACCTGCTGCTCGCGGTCGAGCTCGCTCTGCTCGAACAGCGAGTTCTGCAGAATGTCGGCCAGGATTTCCCCGGCCAAAGGCACGTCCTCCTTGAGCACACGGGCGAAGTAACCGGTGTGCTCGATGGATGTCGCGGCGTTGAGATCGCCGCCTACGTTCTCGATCGCCTCCGCGATCTGCAGCGCTGTGCGCGACTTAGTCCCCTTGAAGGCCATGTGCTCCAGCATGTGCGAGATGCCATGCTCGGAATCGTGTTCGCTGCGGGAGCCGGCCTTGACCCAGATGCCGATGGAGGCGCTTTCGAGATGCGGCATATCGTCGGTGAGAACGGTCATTCCGTTCGGAAGGGTCGTCGTTCTCACGCTCACCTGGCTTCCTCCAGAACGCGGGCTCTTTTCCTTATGTAGGCTTGCACCGCAGCGGTATCGTTCGGCAGCACGTCGAAGCGCTCCCGCCGATCCTTCAGATCAGCCAACCACACGGGCAGAGCCGGTTCAATGCCCGTGGCGGCGCGGACCGGATCGGGGAACTTGGCGGGGTGAGCGGTAGCGAGGGTGACCATCGCACCGCGCTTCGGCTGACGCGCTGCAACGGCCAGACCAACCGCGGTGTGAGGGTCGGCAAGGTAGGCGTGGCGCGTCTGCGCGTGGGCCATCGTGGCGGCTGTCTCGGCTTCGTCGACGCGGCCGGCAGCGAAGCCGGCGCGCAGGCTGGTGAGAGCCTCGGGAGGCAGGGTGAAGCCGCCCGACTGAGTCAGGCTCCCCATCAGCCGCCCGATCGTTGCACCGTCACGGTCAAGGGTCTCGAACAGCAGCCGCTCGAAGTTCGAGGAGACCTGGATGTCCATCGACGGGCTGGCCGTCGGGACCACCGTCTCCGTCTCGTAGCGGCCGGTCTCGAAGGTGCGCGCAAGGATGTCGTTGGCGTTGGTCGCAACCACCAGCGTCTCGATCGGCAGGCCCATGCGCCGGGCGGCGTAGCCAGCGAAGATGTCGCCGAAGTTGCCGGTCGGTACGGTAAACGAAATCTTTCTATGCGGGGCGCCGAGTTGGGCGGCTGCCTTGAAGTAGTAGACGATCTGCGCGGCGATGCGGCCGAAATTAATGGAGTTCACCCCGGAGAGCTTCACGTCATTGCGGAAAGCGGGGTTGTTGAACAAGCCCTTGAGCAGGTTCTGGCAGTCGTCGAAGGTGCCCTGCAGCGCGATGTTATGGACGTTGTCGTCCAGCACGCTCGTCATCTGCCGGCGCTGGATCTCCGAGGTGCGGCCCTCGGGGTGGAGGATGAAGATGTCGATGTTCTGCCGCCCGCGGAACGCTTCGATCGCCGCCGAGCCGGTATCTCCCGAAGTCGCGCCGACCATCGTCGCGTGCTGACCGCGCTGGGCGAGGAAGTAGTCCATCAGCCGCGCCAGCAGCTGCATGGCGACGTCCTTGAAGGACAGAGTCGGGCCGTGGAAGAGCTCGAGCACATACTGCCCGGGCCCGATCTCGACCAGCGGGGTCACCGATGGATGCCGGAAGCTGGCATAGGCCTCACCAATCATCCGCTCGGCTTCAGCCGTAGGCAGCGCATCGGCGAGGAACGGATGAAGGACGGTAGCCGCAATTTGCTCGTAGGGCGCGTCGGCCATCGCGGCGATCGCATCGGCTTCGATCTGCGGCCAGATCTCAGGCAAGTAGAGCCCGCCATCGGGGGCGAGGCCAGCAAGGACAGCATCAGTGAAACTGACCGCCGGCGCTTGGCCGCGGGTGGAGATGAACTTCATTTGGGGGGTGGCCTTCAGAGTTGGCCGCAAAGTAGTGAAAGCCGCCGTCAAGGGCAAGTTCTCAGGGCGCGGGCATGGTCCGACGCTGGCGGACGAGCCACACGACAAGCATGACCGGAGTGATGATCGCGAACCCGAACCACGTGATCGCATAGCCCAGGTGGTTGTTGGGAAAGCTCAGTGTCGTCTCCCCACCCTGCGGCAGAGCCCCCGCGGGACCAGCCGGGAGGTCGATGTAGACCGGCGCGAAGGGAGCGAGCGATGGATCGCTCAGCGCCGCCAGCCGGTCGACGTCGCGCACATAGTCGATGCGCTCTTCCCCATCGGGCACCGGAGTGAAGGCCGAAACGCCTTCGGATATCCGCGCCATTCCGGTCAGCGTCACGTCCTCGTCCGCGCCGGCGCCGCCCTCTGCATATGAAGGCGCCATCTGCTGAGGCACGAAGCCACGGTTGATGAAGACCGTGCCGCCGCCGTTCAGCGCAAGCGGGGTCATCACCCAGTACCCTGCCCCGCTGTAGCGCCCGCGGGGCTCCGAGAGGCTGGTGAAGACGAGGATGGTGCCGTTGTTCACATATCGGCCGGTGACCGTGACCGGACGGTAATTGTAGACTTCGGGATCGAACCCGACCCATTCGGCGACCGGCGGCAACGGCACGGGGGCTGCGTCCATGCGCTCGGCGACCGCCGCCATGAGCGCTTCCTTTTCGGCCAGGCGCTGGAGCTGCCACGTGCCCAATCCCACGAAGAGCGCGGTCAGCGCCAGCATCAGCACGACGAACGCCGACTTGCCGAGCATACCCAGGCGGCGGCCCGCCGGCTGCTCCGCTTCGGACTGCGTGTCGGTCACTGCGGCCGTCCCTGCTCGGCGCGGTGGTGGTACTGCAGCGCGATCATCGTCGCCTTGAACGGGCGCAGCAGCGCGAGGCAGAGGACGATCGTCGCCGGTATCCAGAGGAGCAGGTGAACGAAGGGCGCGGGGTGGAACAGCGCTTCGGTGATCGCCGCGAGGGCGACGACGATGAAGCCGACGATCAGGATGATGAACACCGCCGGACCATCGCCGCTGTCGACGAAGGCGTAGTCGAGGCCGCAGACCTCGCAAGTCAGCGCGACGGAAAGGTAGCCGGAGAAGAGCCGGCCTTTTCCGCAGCGTGGGCAGCGGCAGGTGAGGCCGGCGATCAGCGGGTTCGGCTCGTTGTCGGTGGATGCCATGCCACGACCTCGTGGTTCGACAAGCTCACCATGAGGTCTGCTGGACCGCGGGATTATCCGGAGGCCCTCATGGTGAGCTTGTCAAACCATGAGGGCCGGGCACCCGGATCAATGATGGATCGGCACGCCCCAGCTGCCCCAGACGTAGATCGAGGCAAAGAGGAACAGCCAGACCACGGCGACGAAGTGCCAGTACCAGGCGGCGAACTCGAAGCCGAGGTGGGCACGAGGGCTGAACTGGCCGGCATTGGCACGGATAAGGCAGACGATCAGGAAGATCGTGCCGATGATGACGTGGAAGCCGTGAAAGCCCGTCGCCATGAAGAACGTGGCGCCATAGATG
>JAEZBF010000051.1 GCA_023427545.1 Pseudomonadota bacterium | reverse complement strand
GGTGGAACGGGCGCTGAACTGGGGATTTGCCGCGGTGTTCACGGGTTTCGCAGCGGTGATCCTGACTGCGCAGGCGCGGCACTAGGCTGGCATGCCGGACCACGTGGTTAGACCGGCTAACCATGATGTCCTCCGAAACGCCGGTTCACCAGTAGACCTCATGGTGAGCCTGTTGAACCACGAGGTCGTGGCACCGGGATGAGCAGATGAACTATCGCCACGCCTTCCATGCCGGCAGCTTCGTCGATGTGGTGAAGCACATCATCGTCGCGCTGCTGGTCACCTACCTCAAGCGCAAGCCCGGGGCCTTCCGGGTGATCGACACGCACGCGGGGATCGGCCGCTACGATCTCACCGGGCCGGAGGCGACGCGGTCGGACGAGTGGCGCGAGGGCATCGCCCGGCTGCTCGAGTGGGGCCTGAGCGGTGAGGCGGCGGAGCTGGCGGCACCGTACTTCGAGGCGATTCGTGCCGAAAACCCGGGCGGCGGGCTCGTTGCCTATCCCGCCTCACCGCTGCTGGTGCGGCACCTGTTGCGGCCGCAGGACCGGCTCGAGGCCATAGAGCTCCACCCCAAGGATGCGGCGACGCTGAAGGACGTGTTCGCGCGCGACTTCCAGGTGCGGGTGATCGAGCTCGACGGCTGGCTGGCGCTGCCGGGGCACCTGCCGCCCAAGGAAAAGCGCGGGCTGGTGCTGGTCGATCCGCCGTTCGAGGAAGCGGGGGAGTTCGAGCGGCTCGTGCGGGGGCTGGATCGTGGCTACCGGCGCTTTCCCGGCGGCACCTATGCGCTGTGGTATCCGCTCAAGGTGCCGGCGGACGTCGAGGCTTTCGCCGCTGCGCTGCGGGCAACCGGCATTCCCAAGATGCTGCGTACCGAGCTGACGATCCGCAAGCCATCCACGCCGCCGCGGCTCTATGGCTCGGGGATGATCGTGGTCAATCCGCCGTTCACGCTGGAGGGCGAGCTGAAGGTGCTGCTGCCGGCGCTGGCGGATGTGCTGGCCGACGGTGGCCGGGGTGGGTGGACGCTGGAGTGGCTGCGTGGCGAGCAGGCACCGTTAGCCGGGGGTTAACCACGTCAGCGTTTCGTCAGGGAGCGGACGGAACTTGCCCAGCCCCGTGCCGCTTCTCCTGAGGTCACACCGAAGGGGCACGCACCATGATTGAGCGGATCAAACCCACCGCGGACGCGGATGGCGACGAGCGCAACGACGTCCGGCCGGCCGTGCAAGGCGATTTCCGCGGGCCGTATGGCTATGGACGCCGCGCGCACGGCAGCGATCCGCTGGCGTCCTACGCGTTCAACCGCAATCCGCGGACGCTGCCGCCGCCGGGCGCGCCGACCACACCGCCGCCCGCTCTCGAGCAGCGGCCGGTCGCGTCGGCCGAGGACGACATCGTGATGGACCAGACCGTCTTTCGCGAGTAGCGCCGCGGCGGCTGCATCCAATCCTCGCCGGCGGGCGTTTTCAGCCCGGCCAGGAGCGCGCAGCCGACATGATCGACCAGTCGATGACCGGGCGCGAGAGTTCGCCCACAACGTCGCCGAGACCAGGGCTTGCCCGGGCGCTCGAGCGGAACATCGACGCATTGGTGGCGCGGCGCAAAGCGGAAGAGCGCAGCGCCTCGCTTGAGGAGCGGCTGGCGGCGGTGATCACCCGTTTCGCCGGCAGCATGATGTTCGTCTACATCCACGCCGCGATCTTCGGATTGTGGATCCTCATCAATATCGGTTGGCTGCCCTTCATACCGGCATGGGACCCCTCGCTGGTCGTGCTGGCGATGGCCGCGTCGGTGGAGGCGATCTTCCTCTCGACCTTCGTGCTGATCAGCCAGAACCGCATGGCGGCCGAGGACGACAAGCGCGCCGACCTCAACCTCCAGGTCAGCCTGCTCAACGAGCATGAGACGACGCGGCTGCTCAAGCTGATCCAGGCCATCGCGCTGGAAGTCGGTGCCCGCATCGACGACGAGGACGGCGAGATCGAGGAACTCAAGCGCGACGTCGCGCCGGAAGCCGTGCTCGACCGCATCGAGGAAGAGAACCATGCGGTCGAGGGGCGTTCTCGGGCGGACGGGCGCTAGCCCTCGCCTCAAAGCGCCGCTCACATCAGCGGCGGGCCGACGAGATCGATGCCGTTCTTCGCGCAGAGGCGGGTGAGCTCGGCGATGATCTCCGGGGTCGGAGCGGCCGCCGGGGGGAGCACAGCTTGAGCAGCCGGACGTGCGGCGGCGCGGATCATGCCCTCGAAGTCGCTGCCGCGCGTGATCGTCAGCACCCGCGCCCCTTCGGCGGACTCGACGCGGTAGGTGTGCGGCACGCCCTTGGGCGCCAGCAGGGTGTCGCCGGCATTTGCGAAACGCTCCTTGCCGCCGACGACGAAGCGCATGCGGCCCGAGAGGACGTGGAAGATCTCGTCTTCGTTCTGGTGGACGTGGAGCGGCGGGCTGTCGGCATAGGGCATGGTGTGTTCGATGACGCAGACGCCGTCGCGACCGGTGCTCGAAGAGACGGCGATCG
The DNA here is from genome assembly GCA_023427545.1 of Pseudomonadota bacterium. GTDB lineage: Bacteria > Pseudomonadota > Alphaproteobacteria > Rhizobiales > Devosiaceae > JAEZBF01. The sequence continues at coordinate 5,514 of JAEZBF010000051.1, read as the reverse complement.
AAACGAGGGTGTTGCCGAACCAGAGCGGCTGGGAGGCGGCGACCCCCGCCTGGATGAAAATCGCGTTCATTGTGTTGTCCTTTCCGTTGCTGGCCGGCATCGGCGCCGGCGTGGCGCGCGGGATAGGACCGCTTGCCCCGCAACGGAAATCGAATGACGATATGGTTCGAATTCGCCGCACGAATTGAGTCTCCCCGCGTGAACTTCAACAGCCTCGATCTCAACCTGATCCGCGTCTTCGATGCGCTGATGGCCGAGCGCAGCGCCACCCGGGCGGGTGATCGCATCGGGCTCAGCCAGCCGGCGGTCAGCGCAGCGCTCAACCGGCTGCGCCACGCGCTCAACGACCAACTGTTCGTGCGGCGCGGCAACGAGATGGTGCCGACCCCGCGAGCGGAGGCGCTGGCGCCGCTGGCGCGGGCGGCTTTGAGCCAGATCGAGCGAATGGTCGAGCCGCCGGGGAGCTTCGATCCGGCGGGGCTCGAACGTCACTTCACACTGATGGGCTCGGACTTCGTCTCGATGCTGCTGATGCCCGCGCTGGCCTCGCGTATCCGGACGGCTGCGCCGCGCGTCGTGCTGCGGCTGCGCGATACGTCGATCGGCGACGTTGCCCGTCAGTTGCGCGAGGACGCGATCGATCTTGCCATCGAGCCGGCGCTCAGTCCGCAGGAAGGCGTGTCGGCGCAGACGTTGTTCATGTCGCCGTTCGTTGTGATCTCGGCCCGCGACCACCGGGTGCTGGCCGATGCCGGAATTGCACCCGGTGACCCAATCCCGATGGCGGTCTACTCCAGCCTGCCGCATGCACTCCGGTCGGTCGACGGAAGCCTCAGCGGGCCGATCGACTACGCCCTCGCGGCTGCCGGGCAGCGGCGCTCGGTAGTGCTGACCGTGCCGCAGTTCGAGGCGGTGGCGCTGGCCGTCGCCGGCGGTGGGTACCTTGCGGCGCTGCCCGCTCAGTTCGCCGAGACGGTGGCCCGCCGCATGGCGCTCTCGATTTACCGGCTGCCGGTCGAGGTGCCGGCTGCCGAAGTGCAGATGCTCTGGCATGCCCGGCATGACAATGAACGCGCGCACCGCTGGCTGCGCGAGCAGGTCGCGGCGGTGGTGCAGGAGCTCGACCTCGGCGGCGGCTAGAGCGTGAACAGGTAGTAGCGGATCGCCTCGTCCTCGGTGGGCTAGTGGGCGCGGTAGAGCGCGTTCGCGGCGTCGTTATCGAGATCGGTGCCGAGCCAGGCCTCAGTGCAGCCGAACTCGCGGCCCCAGGCGAACATCTCGCCGAGCATGGCGCGGGCGATACCCTGCCGGCGATGCGTCGCGGCGGTGCCGACCTCGTCGATATAGAGCTCAGCCGGCTTGTCCGGATGGCGGTGGATAACCGCGGCGCACTGACCCACGACGAGATCGCCATCCAGCGCCAGCAGCATGAGGTGGCCCGGAGCGGTGAGAAAAGAGGCAAGGAGCTTGGGATCGACGGGCTCGTCGAACACGTCGGGGGCGATGCTGGTAAAGACAGCGGCGTCATTGGCGCCGATCCGCTTAAGCACGATCGCCATCAGGCGGTGAGGGCCTCGCGGTCCTTCTTCTTCAGCCGCTCAGTCTCGCTCTTGAGCTGGCCGCAGGCGGCGAAGATGTCGCGACCGCGGGGCGTCCGGACGGGCGAAGCGTAGCCGGCACGGTTCACGATGTCGGCGAACTGTTCGATCCGGGTCGAAGACGAGCACTCGTAGGCGCTGCCCGGCCAGGGGTTGAACGGGATCAGGTTGATCTTGGCAGGGATGTTGGCGAGCAGGCGAACCAGCTCGCGGGCGTCGGCGTCGCTGTCGTTGATGCCCTTGAGCATGACGTATTCGAACGTGATGCGGCGGGCGTTGCTGAGGCCGGGATAGTTGCGGCAGGCCTCGAGCAGGTCCTTGAGCGACCACTTCCTGTTGATCGGCACCAGCACGTCGCGGAGGTCGTCGCGCACGGCGTGGAGCGAGATCGCCAGCATGACGCCGATCTCGCGGCCGGCCGGTTCGATCTGCGGAACAACGCCTGACGTGGAGAGCGTAATGCGGCGCTTGCTGAGCGAGATGCCGGCATCGTCCGAGGCGATCAGCAGGGCCTTCTTGACGTTCTCGAAATTGTAGAGCGGCTCGCCCATCCCCATCATGACGATGTTGGTGATGGCCCGGGTCTCACCCGAGGGCACGAGGCCGCCATCCGCGGGGCGCTGGCCGCCGGGGAAATCGCCGAGGCGTTCGCGCGCCATCAGCACCTGGCCGAGGATCTCGCCGGCGGTGAGGTTGCGAACCAGCTTCTGCGTGCCCGTGTGGCAGAACGAACAGGTGAGCGTGCAGCCGACCTGCGATGAGACGCAGAGCGTGCCGCGATCTTCCTCGGGGATGTAGACGGTCTCGATGTCGACCGGCGGGAGGAGCGGGTTCTGCGGATCGCGGAAGCGGAACAGCCACTTGCGCGTACCGTCGGTGCTCACCTGCTCGGTGACGATTTCCGGGCGCGAGAGGTCGAAGGCGTCGGGAAGCGTCCGGCGCAGGTCCTTGCCGAGGTTGGTCATCTCGACGAAATCGGTCCGGCCGTTGACGTAGATCCAGTTCCAGAGCTGGTTCGCGCGCATCCTGGCTTCGCGGTCGGCGAGGCCGATGCCCGACAGGGCTGACGCAAGCTCGGCGCGATCCATGCCGACGAGCGAGGGCTTGCCGCGCAGCGGTGTGGCCACCGGCGCGCGCTCGGGATGAACGGCGGGATCGAGATTGAGGGCGATGGTCATGGAACGTCCAGGCGCTTGAGCGCGCGACATAACATAGGGCGCGGTGTCGCGCAAAAAAGCCCGGCTCACGAGTACGTGGGCCGGCGGCGCTCCGGGGTCAGCAGGTGCTGTCGATGGCGCGGCTAGCGGCGGTTGCGCCCGACAGCGAGAAGGTCTCGGTGATCTTGATGCCCTTGTCCGAAGTGCCCTCGACAACCGCAGTGGTGCCGCCGCGAATGACCCCTGCGAGGGTGTCGTTCTGTGCCGGGTCGAGCAACCAGGCGGCGTCCTTGTCGGTAAAGAGGTCGAAGCTCTGCCCGCTCACCGAGATGGTCGCCGGTGTATCGGGTGCGAAGGTGAACCCGGCAACCAGGTTGAGCTCGTTTGTCACGGACTCCGCCGGCCGGTGCGTCATGTAGAGCCAGGCATCGGTGAAGCCGTCGGGCGTAGGCGTTACTTCCTTGGGCTTGCTGAGCGCAAAGCAGACGTTTCCGTTCCCCTCGGTCGCGGAGTACGCGGACCAATCGCGGAACTCACCGATCAGGCGGACGGACTGGGCTAGGGCGGGGGTCGCAACGGCTATGACCACCACGAGACCGGTGAGGGCGAGACGAGAGATCATGCGCAGGCCTTGTGTTCGCCCGTTCCTAGCAGTTGGGGACGGGCCTCATCAAACACCTAACGCGGCGGCCCCGAAAAAGGCTCAGGCACAGGCCTTGTCGATCGCAGTCATGGCGGCCGTGACACCCTTGAGCGAATAGGTGTCGGTAGTCTTCGTGCCGCGCTGGCTGGTGCCTTTGACCACGAGCGACGTGCCTGCCTTCATCGCAGCGACGAAACCGCCCTCGTCGCCGGCGCTGGCGAGCCAGGCCGCCGCACCCTCGGTGACCATCGGATAGGCCTTGCCGTCAACCGTCGCGCTGGCGTTCGGATTGGCGTTGAAGGGGTAACCGATCAGGGTCTGGACCTCGTTCTTGGTGCCCAGGCCCTTGCGGTGGATGACGAGGAAGTGGATCGGGTCCCGGTTGACGCCCGTAGGCTGGCTGCTGTCGGGCTGGGCCGAGATGTAGCAGATCACCCCCGAGGCATCCGTGCCCTGCCACGCCGTCCAGGCGTTGAAGGTTCCCAGGCTGGTGGGTTCCGCAGCGCCCGCAGCAACGGGCGCGAGCGCGATTGCCCCGCCGACGATCAGGGCTGCGAGGCGCCCTCCTAGCCAAGATGTCATTGAACCACCCTCATCGTGAAGTGACGCATGATCCGCGCCGCCGTTAGTGGGACACGCAACGCGGTCCAGGACGAACCGACGCATCACGCGGCGCCCGGCAAGCCTGCATCAGCATGGTTACCAAGCTCTTATGCCCCCCGGCATTTGACTCAATTCCATAGCGGCAATCGTGTCGGTAATTTGGCCGTGGCCCTCAGGCAGGCGGGCCAGCCGGTGGTCAGTTAACAATAGATTACGCCGCGAGCGGGTAGGCTTGCTCCACCAGGTAGGGTCCACCGCCAACTGAATCGCGGCTCGAGAACAGCACGAACCGGCCAACCGGAAACTCGAGCGGCTCGAAGCGACCCGCGAAGGCCATGTAGCGCGCGAGATCGTCGGGGCTCGTGCCGCGAAGGCGCGCGAGGGTGACGTGAGGGGTGAATTTGCGGCTTTCGGGGGGCAGGCCGATACGCTGAAGCACGCGCTCCTGCGCGGCCTGGAGCCGCATCAGCGTTGCGTTGTTCTCCGGCGCGGCGATCAGGGCGCGCGGCTTGTCGCCGCCGAATGCGGCGAGGTGATCGAGCCGGACCGTGAAGGCCTCGCTGTTGGCGAGCCGGTCGAGACCATCGACGACCTCGCCGGCAGTCTGACCATCCACGTCTCCAATGAAGCGCAGGGTGATGTGGTAATTCTCGGGGTCGATCCAGCGGGCGCCGTGCAGGCCGCCCCGCCTGAGCGACAGCACGAAGGCGATCTCGGCCGGAATTTCGAGACCGGTGAAGAGTCTGGGCATGGGGCCCTCCTCTTGTTCAGCGGCAACACGATTCGCCGCCTCGCCCCATGAGCTTAACGGCAGTCGCCGGGGAGGCCAATACCGAAGGGCCGGAAGCCCTGAGGGGCTTAGCAATTTGTAATCTTTGTAGGCCGCCAGATGGCCCTGCGGCCCTTGTATTGCCCTGATACGGCGGCCATATTACCGCGTAAGCGGCTCGCCTCAGGGGACCTTCGCCGCGTGCGTCACTGGAAAGGGAATTTCAATGGCCGAATTCGACAGACCGACCATCGCCGCGCGGGCCGGTACCGCCGCGGTCATCGACGAAGGCCTTCGCGCATATATGCTGAAGGTCTACAACTACATGGGCATCGGGCTCGTGGTCACCGGGCTGGTCGCCTACTTCACCAGCCAGTGGGCACTCTCGAGCCAGGCAAATGCCGAACTGATTTATGCCAGCCCACTGTCGTGGCTGATCATGCTCTCCCCGCTCGCCTTCGTGCTGGTGCTGAGCTTCGGCATCAATAAGCTCTCGACAGGGACTGCGCAGATCCTGTTCTGGGCGTTCGCCGCCGTGATGGGCCTGTCGCTCAGCTCGATCTTCCTGGTCTACACCGGCGCCTCGATCGCCCGGGTGTTCTTCATCACCGCCGCTACCTTCGGCGCGATGAGCCTTTACGGCTACACCACCAAGCGCGACCTCACCGGGGTCGGCAACTTCCTGATCATGGGCCTGATCGGGCTCATCATCGCTTCGATTGTGAACATCTTCCTCGCCTCTAC
>JAEZBF010000413.1 GCA_023427545.1 Pseudomonadota bacterium | reverse complement strand
CTCATTGCAGCGGGGGGTTGAGGAGGATGTCCATGGCCCAGCTCTACAGCTTCTCGTCGTTGCGGGTGCCGCCCGCGATCGCGCACGGTCTCCGCCTGCGCCCGCGAGACCCCCAGATCCACAAGCTCGGACGCATCGATGGGCCTGAGGCCCCGCTCGACGTCGAGTTCGTTGGGATCAGCGAAGAGCAGCAGCGGGCCGCCCTTGCCGCCTTCCCCGGCGGCAAGCGCTTTCACCTCGTTCAGACCCACCACAACGGCTAGAGTCGCTTCACCGCCTATTGCGAGATGCGCAGCGCCGAGATGCGGGTGCCGATCTCGGTGAAGACCGTCGACAGGTCCGCGCCGTTCGACGCGGTGTAGGCGTGAGCGGAATCGGTCGCGCAGCTGGCGAGGAAGTTGGTCGCGGTCACGTCGCTGCCGACGTCGAATGCCACCGTGTAGAGGATGATGTCGTCTGCGTTTCCCCGCACGCCGTCGGCGCCGTTCTTGATGGCGTCGCAAAGCGAGGTCGCCTGCGTGAAGGGGTTTCCGTTCGTTGCGTCGCAGTTGATGCTGTCCGAGTTCCCCAATACGCCGTAGTTCCTGCTGATGACGCCGTTGCAGAAGCCGGTGTTGAAGGCGCCGTCGGTCATCAGGACCACCACCTTGATCAGGTTGCGGTTCACCGCCGGGTCCTCCGGCAGGCTGGTCGATGGCCAACTGGCACCCAAGCCACCGGCCGGAGTGGTCGAGAGGAAGTTGGGTGAGAGCATGTACCATGCCCAGGCCAGGCCGACCTGACCGGCGGTCGAACCCGAGACGGTGAGGCTATTGGCCAGCGTATGCAGGGTCGCCTTGTCGTCTGTGAGCGGCTGGATCGTAATCGAGGGGCAGGTGCCAAGGCTGGCCCCGGGGGACGGGTACATCCGTCCTACGTATGCGGTGCTCGGTGCTGCATCCGTATACTGCTCGGAAGCCACGCGTTCGGTTACGCATTCACTGATGGTCGACAAACGCGCGCCCGAGCTCGCGTTCGGCCAGTAGTAGTAGTAGCAGCCCACCTTGGTGCAGTAGGACCGCCCGCCCGAGGTGTAGGCGCTCATGCTTGGGCCGTAGCTGTCCTTAAGGACGAAGGTGTTGGTCGTCTTTTCCGAGACCTCGTAAAGGTTGCCGTTCAGCTGCGTCATGCCACTGACATTGCTGATGTAGACGACATCGCCGTTTGCATGGCCATGGCTTGCGCTGGTGACCACCACTTCGCACTCGCCGGTTCTGGCTTTCTGGATGAACCCGGTCCCGGTGGTATAGGTGCCCCAGTACGTCGACGTGCTGATGCCGATGCTGAACTGCGTCGTGCTGTTGACCGTCACGGAATAGCAGGTGTTGTTCAGCGCGGTGAAGCCGCCGCCCGCGACCTCTGTGACATAGACCGCATCGCCGTTGGAAAGGCCGTGCGCCACTGCGGTGGTGATGCGCCCGGGGTTCTGCTTGCTGATCGCTGAAATCGCTCGCTTCGTGTACGTCGTGACGACGCCGCTGCTCGCGGTGTAGCTGCCGCTGTAGCTGGAACTGCTGGTGCTGTTCAGGGAAAATTGCGTGCTGCTGACGCGCGTGATCGTGAAGGAGCGGCCGTTAAGAGCGGTGAACCCTCCACCCGCGACGTTGGAGATGTAAACCGTGTCGCCGGTGGACAGGCCATGCGAAGTGGTTGTGGTGACGCGAGCGGGGTTGGCCTTGGTGATCGCCGAGATGACGAAGTCGTCGCCGTTGTCGAGCCAGCTGGCAGCTGTGATGTTGGTGTAGCCGGTTACCGGGCCGCGGGCCTTGTCGGCATAGCCGCCGACGTTGACGCCGTTGGAGTAGGGAACGAGCGCCATTTTCGAGGTCGTGGGACTCTGCACGTCCTTGACGACGAGGTCGATCAGGCTGTTGGTCGCGGTGATCAGGGAGCCAATTCTGCTGCTTCCCGCCATCGACGTCGTGATGTCGAGGGCTACCGAGACCTCGACGTCCTTCGAGCCGCGCGTGGCCTGGGAGGTCAGCTGAACGCTCAGCGTGTTGATTCCGATCAGCGACACGAAGGACATTGGAACGGTGAGCCGTGCCGTCAGCGTGAGCGTGCCGTTGGTGGTATCCCTGTCGACATTGGTGATGGTGGACGCAATGCGGGTATCGCCGACGCGATCGACGAGGAGATCCCGGGCTTTCCCGTTGATGTCGTAGGAGCTGTCGTAGATCTTGGGCTGGAGTGCGAGCGCTGCTGCATCGAGGGCGACCTGCGCACGGGTCCGGGCCTGCTCCATCGCGGTGTAATCAACGACGGCGCCGGAAATGGCGATCAGCACCACAGCAAGGACGCCGAAGAGCGCGAGGAAGGCGCCGCGCTCGTCTCGCTGGAATCGCTGCAGCAGTGACAGGAACTTACGCATGGGTCTTCAGCGCCCGCCGGCAAACGGAATGAGGCTGAAGTATCGCGCGAAATCCTAACCAGAGGCTTAGACGGGGCCGCGGCATGCGCGCGGCCACGTTAAGCGGTCCGGTGCAGAAGGGCGGTTCCCTAGCGCGAGAACCGCTGTCTGTTACATGACGATGACTTTGGCGCCGACCTTCACGCGCTCATAGAGGTCGGTGACATCGTCGTTGGTCATGCGGATGCAACCCGAGGAAACATCCTGTCCGATCGTCCAGGGCTCGTTGGTGCCGTGGATGCGATAGAGCGTCGAACCCAGATAGAGCGCACGGGCGCCGAGCGGATTGTTGATGCCGCCTTCCATGTGGCGCGGCAGTTCCGGCCGGCGCTTGAGCATCTCGGCGGGGGGGGTCCAGTCCGGCCACTCGCGCTTGTTGGAGATGCGATGGGTGCCGCTCCATTCAAAGCCCGTCTTGGCGGTGCCGATGCCGTAGCGCAGCGCCTTGCCCTTGCCGAGGACGAGGTAGAGGAACTTGTGCCCGGTATCCACGACGAGCGTCCCCGGTTTCTCCTTGGTCCCATAGGGAACCACCTGGCGCAGGTAGATGGGGTTCATCTTGACCTTGCCGCTGCGCAGCGTCAGCGCGTTGGCCGGGTGGCCGCTGGTCATGAACATGCCGGCGGGAGGACGGCTGAACCTCAGGCTGGCCGCCGAAGCGGTGCCGACCGTCAGGGAGATGGAAACGAGGACGGCGAGGCCTGCTGCCGCCGCACGCATCAAACGCGTCATGTCGATACTCGCAATTGCCGGTTGAACCCTCCCGTGCCATGACGGGAGCTGCCACAATGGTTAGCCGAAATGCCCAAAATCACGTGAAACGGGATGGTTAAGTGACTGGCAGCGAACGTGGTTTAGAAGCAGCTAACGCATCGCACGAAGTGGGACGCTGCACCTGGGCGGGGACCGATCCGCTCTATGTCGACTATCACGACGATGAGTGGGGCCGCCCCCAGACCAGCGACGACCGGCTGTTCGAAAAGCTCTGCCTCGAAGGCTTCCAGTCGGGCCTGTCGTGGATCACCGTGCTGCGCAAGCGCCCGCGCTTCCGCGAAGTGTTCCATGGCTTCGAGGTCGGCCGGGTCGCGGCAATGGCGGATGCGGACATCGAGCGGCTGCTGACCGACACCGGCATCATCCGCCATCGCGGCAAGATCGCCTCGACCATCAACAATGCTGCCCGCGTGCGGGAGGTGCAGGAGGAGTTCGGCTCGCTCGCGGCATACATCTGGGGCTTCGAGCCGCAGGCCGGCGAGCGGCCGGCCCGGGTCACGCGGGAGGCCGTCATGGCCATGCCGCAGACGGTGGCTTCGCAGCGGCTCAGCAAGGACCTCCGCAAGCGCGGCTTCACGTTCGTCGGCCCCACCACCTGCTATGCGTTCATGCAGGCGATGGGGCTGGTCAACGATCATGTCGAGGGATGCTTCTGCCGCCCGGTGTGCGAGGCCGAGCGGGAACGGCTGGCGCGGCCCAAGCCGCGGAAGGCCTAGCGGTACTGCGCGACGTCCACCACCTCGCTGTAAGGCGGCAGCCCGAGATCCTGCCGCAGGCGCGGCGGGACATCGGCGACGGGGCGGTAGAGACCCCGTTCGGCTGCCGCGACGCGGCGTTCGTGCATACGGATGGCCGTCCGCAGCGACAGGCGGCCCAGCGCCCGCAGCAGCCTTTCAGTGAGGCTGGCGCGGAGCACCAGCCGGTGAGGCACGTCGGGGGACCAGTAGCTTGTTTCAGTGACGGACATCGTTCATTCCGGCCCGCTGACGACGAACCGGCTCCCAGGTGAAGATGACGGCGGTGCCGCGATCGACGCGCGGGCGCACCGATCGAAGCTGTTCAGACGGGGTGGCTAGAGAAGCGGCCGCTCAGGGGGCCGCGAAGGGCGTCAGGCTTTGCTAAGGCCGTGAACGCCGGCGCTACGTCGCGGGGTGATCAACATATCTACCATGTCGTACCTCCGTGGGGGCGCTGCGGGAGGATCGCCAATATTGCGCGTCGCGCAGATTGGCAAGCGAAGATGCGTCAGCCTGCCGCAGTGACCTGTCTCCTGTTGCTGCGTTGCCACACCCGGCTTTGCCTTGTCTCTCCGGGCTCCATCCGCTACCAACGGCGCGCATTTGAGCGATTTCCTTTCCGGGTCAATGGCCACCGACCGCAAGCTGATCGTGCCGCGGCTGCCGCGCGGCTTCGAGGACCGCACTGCAGCCGACATCGGCGCGGTGGATTCGATGGTGCGCACCATCCGCAGCGTCTATGAGCGCTACGGCTTCGACCCGGTCGAAACGCCGATGTTCGAGTACACCGAGACGCTGGGCAAGTTCCTGCCCGACACCGACCGGCCCAACGCCGGCGTGTTCTCGCTGCAGGACGACGACGAGCAGTGGATGAGCCTGCGCTACGACCTGACGGCGCCGCTTGCCCGCTACTTCGCCGAGAATTTCGACCGCCTGCCCAAGCCCTACCGCAGCTATCGCCAGGGCTGGGTGTTCCGCAACGAGAAACCCGGCCCCGGCCGCTTCCGCCAGTTCATGCAGTTCGACGCCGACACCGTCGGGGCAGGGGGCCCCGAGGCGGATGCCGAGATGTGCATGATGATGGCCGACACCATGGACGCGCTCGGCCTGGCCGGGAAGTACGTGGTGAAGGTCAGCAGCCGAGGCGTGCTGGATGGACTGCTCGAAGCCGTAGGATTGAGCGGAGACGCAAATTCTACCCGACGTCTTCAGGCACTCCGTGCCGTCGACAAGATCGACAGGCTCGGGCCAGAGGGCGTGCGCCAGCTCTTAGGCGATGGTCGCAAGGACGAGAGCGGAGACTTCACTTCCGGTGTCGGTCTCTCCGAAGAGCAGCAGTCCTTCCTCTTAGGGGCAACGGTGAAGAGTTATGGTTTGTCGGAGCGAGCGCTGATGGCCAGCAACCGTCCGGCAGACGACATGGCGTATGAAGGCGACCGCTACCGCGACAACCTTCATACCACCCGATACTTCTCAGACCTGCTCAAGGGCACTACCGGCGCCCAGGGCGCAGAGCAGTTGAGCGCAATCGGGGAACTCTGCGAGGCTGCCGGTTACGGCTCCCGCCGAATAGTCATCGATCCCTCCGTCGTCCGCGGCCTCGAATACTACACCGGCCCCGTCTTCGAGATCGAACTCACGTTCCCCGTCACCAACGAGCGCGGCGAGCAGGTGGTGTTCGGCTCGGTGGGCGGCGGCGGGCGCTACGATGGGCTCGTGTCGCGCTTCCGCTCGGAGCCGGTGCCGGCAACTGGGTTTTCCATCGGCGTCTCCCGCCTTGCCACCGCGCTGCGCCTGACCGGGAACCTGCCGTCCTCGGACGTTATCGGCCCGGTCGTCGTCCTCGTCCTCGACAAGGACCAGACGCCCCGCTACCAGGCGATCGTCTCGCGGCTGCGCAACGCCGGCATCCGCGCCGAGATGTTCCTCGGGACCACCAAGAATTTCGGCAAGCAGGTCGCCTATGCCGACCGCCGCAACTCGCCCGCCGTCATCATCGAAGGCTCTGAGGAAAGGTCGCGCGGCATCGTCCAGATCAAGGACCTCGTCGCCGGCAAGGAAGCCGCCGCCGCGATCAAGGACAACGCCGAGTGGAAGGCCGAGCGCCCCGGCCAGTTCGAGTGCCGCGACGAGGAGATCGTCGCCCGCATCGCCGAGCTGCCGGCGGTAAAAGCCTGGCTGGAGCGGCGGTGATGGGGGCTCGGGTTTCAGCCAAGCGCTTGGAGGCGGCGTGAAGACCCCCTCGGAACGCCGCGCCGCGCTCGTCCGGCTGGTCGAGTCGCGGACCGTCACCCGCGTGACGCCGCCGATGCTGATGCCGGCGGCGCCGTTCTTCGATCTCGCCGGCGAGGAGTTCGGCCGGCGGCTGTTCATCACGCAGGGCAACAACGGCATCGAATATTGCCTGCGGCCCGATTTCACGCTGCCGATCGCCCAGACCTATCTCGACGAAGGCCTGCTCGGGCTGCCCGCGGCCTACACGTACCTGGGGCCGATCTTCCGGCAGGGCGAGGACGGTCCGGAGGAGTTCGACCAGGCGGGGCTCGAGCTGCTCGGCCAGCCCGATCCGTCGCAGGCGCTCGACCAGGTGCTGACCTTCGCGCGCTGGGCGCTCGCGATCTACGGCATCAACGCGCCGGGCATAAGGCTGGGCGGCGTGGGGCTGTTCGAGGCCTTCCTCGAGGCCTGCGGCATCCCCGAGGTGTGGCGGGCGCGGATCCGCCACCGCTTCGGCCATCCCGACGCGATGGGCCGGCTGATGGACCGGCTGCTCAACCCTACCGCCATCCCCGCCGGGCCGGCGCCGGACGGGCGCGAGACGCTGATCGAGATCGTCACCGACGCCATGCTCTCCTCCGGCCTGCCGCTGGTGGGCGGGCGGCTGCCCGAGGAGATCGCCGACCGCTACATCGAAAAGCAGGCGCTCGCCGCATCGCCGCTGCCGCGCAACATCATCGAGCTGCTCAACGAGTACCTGCAGGTGGCGGATACGGCGCAGCGCGCGCTCGACCATATCCTGATCATCACGCGCGACCAGGGCGTCGATATCGAGGCGCCGCTCGACGATGTGCGTAACCACGCCGCGGCGCTGGCGGCGCTTTCGCCCAAGGCCGAGGTGATCTTCGATGCGAGCTTCTCGCCGCGGCTCGACTACTACACCGGCATCGTCTTCGAGATGACCGGGATCGAGGGCACGGTGCTGGCCTCGGGCGGGGAGTACGACCGGCTGCTCTATCGGCTGGGGGCCAGCCAGCCGGTAGCAGCGTCAGGCTGCGCGCTGTGGATCGACCGGCTGGAGAAGGAGGCGACGGAGTGACCCTCACCCTCGCAGTTCCCTCCAAGGGCCGGCTCGAGGAGCTGACGCGCAAGCTCTTCGCCGCCAACAAGCTGGCGATCGCCCGGCCGGGCGGCGCGCGCTCCTACGCCGGCTCGATCCGTACGCAGCCCCAGGTAACGGTGCGGTTCTATCCCGCCAACGAAATCGCGCGCGAGCTGATCCGCGGCACCATCGACATCGGGGTGACCGGCGCCGACCTCATCCACGAGGCGGCCGAGAGCGGCCCGAACGACGTGATCTTTGCCAAGGCGCTGGGCTTCGGCGAAGCCGATGTCGTCGTTGCCGTGCCCGACGCCTGGATCGACGTCACGCACATGGTCGATCTCGCCGACGTCGCGTCCGACTTCCGGGCCCGTCACGGCCGCTGGCTGCGCGTTGCCACGAAGTACGTGAACCTCACGCGCCAGCAGTTTGCCCGCTGGGGCATTGCCGAATACCGCATCGTCGAGAGCGCAGGAGCCACCGAGGCGGCGCCCGCGTCCGGCAGCGCCGATCTGATCGTCGACATCACCTCGAGCGGGGAAACCCTGACCGCCAACTCGCTGCGCATCCTAGAGGACGGACTGATCCTGCACAGCCAGGCGCACCTGCTCATCTCCCGCACCGCCGACTGGACGCCGCTGCGCAAAGCGCAGCTCGACGCTTTTCTCGGCGTCTTCGGCGATATCGAGCCGGGTCTGTCGACGAAGATCTGACGTGCGTCGCGTAATAGGGCGCG
>JAEZBF010000416.1 GCA_023427545.1 Pseudomonadota bacterium | reverse complement strand
GCGTCCGATCCCGCTCCGATGCAGTTCCTTGCGCCGTTCACCGGCTGCACGATCGGCGAGTTCTTCCGCGACAACGGCATGCACGCCGTGGTGTTCTACGACGACCTGTCCAAGCAGGCCGTCGCCTACCGCCAGATGTCGCTGCTGCTCCGCCGTCCGCCCGGGCGCGAGGCTTTCCCCGGCGACGTGTTCTATCTCCACAGCCGCCTGCTCGAGCGCGCCGCCAAGCTCAACGAAGACCATGGGCTGGGTTCGCTCACCGCGCTGCCGGTCGTCGAGACGCAGGCCAACGACATCTCGGCCTACATCCCGACCAATGTGATTTCGATCACCGACGGCCAGATCTTCCTTGAGACCGACCTGTTCTTCCAGGGCATCCGCCCGGCGGTGAACGTGGGCCTGTCGGTGAGCCGCGTGGGTTCGTCGGCGCAGATCAAGGCGATGAAGCAGGTTGCCGGCTCGATGAAGGGCGAACTCGCCCAGTATCGAGAGATGGCGGCGTTCGCCCAGTTCGGCTCCGACCTTGACGCCGCGACGCAGCGCCTGCTCAACCGCGGTGCACGTCTCACCGAGTTGCTCAAGCAGCCGCAGTTCTCTCCGCTCAAGTCCGAGGAAATCGTCTCGGTCATGTTCGCGGGCGTGAACGGCTACCTCGACGACCTGCCGGTCGCACGCGTCGGCGAGTTCGAGCGCGGGTTGCTCGGGGTGCTGCGTTCCAAACACGCCGACATCCTCAACGGTATCGCCACCGAAAAGCAGCTGACCGACGATCTGCGCGGCAAGCTGAAGTCGGCTCTCGACGCCTACAAGAAGACCTTCGCCTAAGGACCGCCAATGCCCTCGCTGAAGGCCCTCAAGAGCCGCATCTCCTCGGTCAAGTCGACCCAGAAGATCACAAAGGCCATGCAGAGGGTGGCCGCCGCCAAGCTGCGCCGTGCGCAGGAAGCGGCGATTGCCGCGCGGCCTTATGCCGAGCGAATGGAGCGGGTTTTGGCAGCGCTCGGAGCCGCTTACGAGGGTAGGGCGGGTGCGCCCGCCCTGTTGGCCGGCAATGGCCGGGACCAGGTTCACCTGCTGGTCGTTGCGACCGGCGAGCGTGGCCTGGCCGGCGGTTTCAACTCGTCGATCGCCCGATTGGCGCGCGATACGGCCAACCGGCTGATCGCCGAGGGCAAGACGGTCAAGATCCTGGCGGTCGGCCGCAAGGGCAACGACATCCTGCGTCGTCTCTACTCCGATCGCATCGTGGGCGTCGTCACGCACCGCGACGTCAAGGTGCTCGGCTACGTCAATGCGCAGGCGGTCGGCCAGCGCATCATCGACATGTACCAGGCCGGCGAGTTCGACGTAGCGACGCTGTTCTACGCAACGTTCCGCTCGGTCATCTCGCAGGTTCCGACCGCCCAGCAGCTGATCCCGGCAAAGTTCACGCCGGCCGAGGGCGGCGCGGCGCCGGCGACGACCGGCGGCGTCACCTACGACTATGAGCCGGACGAGGAGGCGATCCTCAACGATCTGCTGCCGCGCAACATCTCGGTCCAGATCTTCCGCGCGCTGCTTGAGAACAACGCCTCGTTCTTCGGGGCGCAGATGACTGCAATGGACAACGCCACGCGTAATGCCGGCGAGATGATCCAGCGGCTGACGCTGAGCTACAACCGTCAGCGGCAGGCGCAGATCACCAAGGAACTGATCGAAATCATTTCGGGCGCCGAGGCGCTCTAGGCGGCACGCCGCCGCATTGAACAACGGTCTCGGGCAACCGAGGTCAGCTTAGCAGGGCGCAGGGCGCCCGAACGGACGAGGTGGATTGAAATGGCAGCAGTTGGAAACATGGCCGGGAGCGCCGGTCGCGTCTCGCAGGTGATCGGCGCGGTGGTCGACGTGACCTTCGATGACCACCTGCCGGAAATCCTCTCGGCGCTCGAGACCAACAACAACGGCAACCGGCTGGTGCTCGAAGTCGCCCAGCACCTCGGCGAGAACGCCGTCCGCACGATCGCCATGGACACGACCGAGGGCCTGGTCCGCGGCAACCCGGTGACCGACACCGGCGCGCCGATCTCGGTGCCCGTGGGCGAAGGCACGCTGGGCCGCATCATGAACGTCATCGGCGAGCCGGTGGATGAAGCCGGCCCGGTGCAGACCGCCAGCCGCCGCGCGATCCACCAGGAGGCGCCGAGCTTCGTCGAGCAGTCGAGCGAAGCGCAGATCCTGGTCACCGGCATCAAGGTCGTGGACCTGCTCGCGCCTTACGCGCGCGGCGGCAAGATCGGTCTCTTCGGCGGCGCCGGCGTGGGCAAGACCGTGCTGATCCAGGAGCTGATCAACAACGTCGCCAAGGCGCACGGTGGTTACTCTGTGTTCGCCGGCGTGGGTGAGCGCACCCGCGAGGGCAACGACCTCTACCACGAGATGATCGAGTCCGGCGTGAACAAGGACCCGCACGAGAACAACGGCTCGACCGAAGGCTCCAAGTGCGCCCTCGTGTTCGGCCAGATGAACGAGCCCCCGGGCGCCCGTGCCCGCGTCGCCCTCTCCGGCCTCACTGTCGCGGAGCACTTCCGCGACCAGGGCCAGGACGGGCTGTTCTTCGTCGACAACATCTTCCGCTTCACGCAGGCGGGTTCGGAAGTTTCGGCGCTGCTCGGCCGCATCCCCTCGGCAGTGGGCTTTCAGCCGACGCTGGCCACCGACATGGGCGCCCTGCAGGAGCGCATCACCACCACGCAGAAGGGCTCGATCACTTCGGTGCAGGCGATCTACGTGCCGGCGGACGACCTGACCGATCCGGCGCCCGCGACCTCCTTCGCCCACCTCGACTCGACGACTACGCTGAGC
>JAEZBF010000361.1 GCA_023427545.1 Pseudomonadota bacterium | reverse complement strand
ACGGCCAATATGCGGACCGGCGGCGACGACATCGCGCAGGCGCTGGCGTTCAGCGGTGCGAAGCCGGCGTGGGACCCGTCCTCGCTGCGGGTGTCGGGCTAAGAGATCATCCCGCTCGCCAAGCTGGGCCGGCCCAGGGTTGATGTGACGCTGCGCATCTCGGGGTTCTTCCGCGACGCGTTCCCGGCGCAGATCACGCTCTTCGACCGCGCAATACGGGCGATCGGGGCACTCGATGAGCCCGAGAGCGAGAACCCGATCGCCGCCCGCATGCGCGCCGATGCCCTGGGACTCATGGCAGAGGGCAAGAGCGAAGCGGAGGCGGCGCTGGCGGCGGGTCACCGGGTGTTCGGGTCGAAACCGGGGGCCTATGGCGCGGGGCTGCAGGCGCTGATCGATTCCGGTTCCTGGGAGACCAAGGGCAACCTCGCCGAGGCGTTCCTCAACTGGGGGCAGTATGCCTATGGCGCCAAGGCGGCGGGGCTGCCGGCGCGGGACCGCTTTGCCGCCCGGCTGTCGGACATCGGGGCGGTGGTGCACAACCAGGACAACCGCGAGCACGACCTGCTCGATTCCGACGACTACTACCAGTTCGAGGGCGGGCTGGTGGCGGCGGCGGAGGCGCTAACGGGCGCCCGCCCTGCCGCCTACCACAACGACCACTCGCGGCCCGAACGGCCGCGTACCCGCACGCTGGCGGAGGAGATCTCGCACGTCGTCCGCAGCCGCGTGGTCAATCCCAAGTGGATCGAGGGGGTGAAGCGCCACGGCTACAAGGGCGCTTTCGAGATCATCGCCACGGTCGACTACATGTTCGCCTTTGCGGCGACGACGGGGGCGGTGCAGTCGCACCACTTCGACCTCGCATTCGAGGCTTTTGTGGAGGACGAGGCGACGGCGGCGTTCATCCGTGAGAACAATAGTTACGGCTGGGACGAGCTGTTGGCGAAGTTCGCCGAGGCGCGGGAGCGCGGGTTCTGGACACCGCGATCCAATTCGGCGCATGCGTGGCTGGAAGCTGCTTTCAGCCCCTCACCCGGCGCTGGCGCGCCACCCTCTCCCTCAAGGGGGAGAGGGGAAGAGCGGTATGCGGGGCGGCAGAGGAGTAGCCTCTCCCCTTAAGGGAGAGGGTGCCTCGCGGAGCGAGGCGGGTGAGGGGACGAGATCATGACCGAGCGGACGCCCAAGAAGACCGAGCTGATGACCGAGGCGGAGCGGGACGCCTATCACGCCGAAAAGATGCGCAAGAAGAAGGAGGCGCGGAACAAGATACTCGCCACCAAGACAGAGGAGCGCGGCCTGCTGATCGTCCACACAGGCAAGGGCAAGGGCAAGTCGACCGCCGCCTTCGGCATGGTGTTCCGGGCGCTGGGGCACGGGTTCCAGGTCGGCGTGGTGCAGTTCGTCAAGGGTGCCTGGGGCACCGGCGAGCGCGACGTGCTGGCGAAGTTTCCCGAGCTCGTGACGATCAAGGCGATGGGCGAGGGGTTTACCTGGGACACCCAGGACCGCCAGCGCGATATTGCCGCGGCGCGCGCGGCATGGGACGCAGCCAAGGCGATGATCGCCGACCCCGCCTACAAGCTCGTGCTGCTAGATGAGCTCAATATCGTGCTGCGCTACGACTACCTGCCGCTCGAGGAGGTGCTCGAAGTGCTGCGGAACAAGCCGCGCGACACCCACGTCATCGTGACCGGGCGCAACGCCAAGGATGAGCTGATCGAGATCGCGGACCTCGTCACCGAAATGGTCGAGATCAAGCACCCCTTCCGTGCCGGGGTGAAGGCACAGGCCGGCATCGAATTCTGAGGTCCGCAACGGCTCGTTAACCGCCCGATCCAAATCCGCCCGCGGCGAAACCGCCCGGTGGCCGCCGACGCCCTATGTTTCCCGGTGCAGGGGGCGGGACGATGGACATCACCTGGGCAGACGAAGACGGACGCGGCGTCATCGATTACGTGGCCCTCGGGATTATTGCGTTGGTGATCCTCGCCAGCGGGCTTGTCGCATTCGGCGGCCTCGTCGCGCGCTTCGTGGTCTCCAAGGACTACGCGGAATACAACACCATCGTCGCGGTCGGCGCTGCAGCGCTGGGGGCGCTGATCGCCCTTTACCTGCTGCTCTCGTGGGTTTCGGTCGACCGGTTCCGCACCGCGATCGCGCTGGTCGTGCTGCTGGCCGGCATGGGCTACCTCTCGGTCAGCGTCGGCGCGCCGGCAACGCTCGGTTCGCTGCAGGGCCGCACGGAGACGGTGACCTTCACCGTCACCGGCTACGCCTATGGCGGCCGCTACAACTGCTCGGGGGTTTACGCGACGCATCCCGATTTCGGCGAAACGCGGCTCTGCCATATCCGCGCCGAAGCCGGCGACCGCGTCGCCCTTAGCGGCAAGCGCTCGTGGTTCGGCCTCGCCTACACCAACACGCGGGTCCTCCGGCGGTAGGCGGGGCTACTCGCCGGCCTCTTCCTCTCCCTCCCCCTCCTCCTCGTCGGCCTCTGGCATGGCGTAGCCGAGCCAGACCGACTCGACGCGGGCGTCGACCTTGGCGAGCAGCGGGTCGGCGCTTGGGATTTCGACGCCGTCGCCCTGGATGGAGTCGATATTGAGCCCGTCGGGGATATTACCCGTGGCAAAGCGCACGCTGGGGTAGCAGCCCCCGGGGAGGTTCGCGAGAGCGCCGGTTTCACCGAAGTTGGCAAAGCCGCCGTAGTCCCAGCCAAAGCCGGTGATGGTGAAGGGGCCGCCGTTGAGCGCCTCGACCTCGGCCGCGGTCATGCCCGGCCGCAGCCCTCCGGGCGCGGTGGCGCCGGCAGGGAGCGAGAATGAGGCGAGGCCCTCGTGGGCTTCCTCGTCCCACCAGTAGACCTGGAAGGAGCGCTCGGGGTCGTTGGGGAAGACGGTGGTTGCAACGATCGTCGTACCCTCGGGACCGTCGACCTCGCCGGTCACGACATTGTCCTTGCCGTAGGCGTCGATCAGCCCGGCCTCGGTGCCGTCCGCGCCGAGCGGGCCGCCGCAGACGACCTCCTCGGCAAGTGCGGGCAGGCTGACGGCGCCGGCGAGGGCAGCAACAAGCAGGTGGGCATGTCTCATGATGATCTCCGGGCGGTGCCGGGGCGTGAGATTAGGCAATGTGGAGCAACCCGACCAGCCCTTGCCGAGTTCGTGGCGCTGCTGATCATCTGCTGTCCTGCCCGCGATTCGAGCGCCCGATGCCCGCCCTCACCTCCCCTGCCCTGCTGCCGATCCTGCTGCTGATCGGATCGAACCTCTTCATGACTACCGCCTGGTACGGTCATCTCAAGTACCCCGCCGCGCCGATGTGGATCGCGGTGATGGCCTCCTGGGGCATCGCGCTGGTCGAATACTGGATGGCGGTGCCCGCCAACCGGATCGGCTACGGCACCTATTCGGCGGCCGAGCTCAAGGTCATCCAGGAGGTGATCTCGCTCACCGTGTTCGTGGGGTTCGCGGTGGTGGTGCTCGGCGAACGCCTGACCCTCAACCACGCGATCGGGTTCGGCCTGATCGGGCTCGGCGCCTTCTTCGTGTTCAGAGGTCCGTTCGCCTGACGACCGCTCCGGCGGTTTGACAGCGATATGTTATCATATTACGTCCCGCGCCGAAGGAGCGCGTGGATGCGTAAGGACGCCGGCCCGATTGCATTTGCCCAGCGCGGCGTCGGCTACCGTCTGGCCATGGGCATCGCCGCGTCCGCGCTCGTCTGGCTGCTGGTGTGGTGGGCCTTGTCATGAGCGGCCTGCCCGAAATCGTGCTCGACGACCTGACCCTCGGCTACGAAGGGCACCCGGCCGTGCATCACCTCAGCGGCAGGTTCGAGCCGGGCTCGCTGACGGCGGTGCTTGGGCCGAACGGGTCCGGCATATCGACGCTGCTCAAGGGCATCAGCGGGGTGCTCAAACCGCTGGGCGGGACGATCATGCACCGCAACCTGCGGCTTCACGAGATTGCCTACCTGCCGCAGATCGCCGAGATCGACCGCAGCTTTCCGGCCTCGGTCGCGGACCTGGTGTCGCTCGGCCTGTGGCGCCGGCGCGGCGCGTTCGCCGCGATGACGGGCGCGGACCGCGAGGCAATGGCTGGGGCACTCGAAGCCGTGGGGCTCGGGGGATTCGCGCGCCGGCAGATCGGAACGCTGTCGGGGGGGCAGCTGCAGCGGGCGTTTTTTGCGCGAGTTCTGCTGCAGGATGCGAAGGTTATCCTGTTGGACGAGCCCTTCGCGGCGATAGATGAACGCACGGTGGCCGAACTCGCCGGACTGCTGCAGCGCTGGCATGGCGAGGGGCGGACGGTGATCGCGGTGCTGCACGACACCGCGCTGGTACGGCAGAGTTTTCCGCAGACGCTGCTGCTGGCGCGAGAGCCGGTGGCCTGGGGCGAGACGGCGAGCGTCCTGACGCGGGAGAACCTGATGAAGGCGCGGCGGATGCCCGAGGCGTGGGACGAGGACGCGCCCTGGCACGAGGGCGGGCACGAGCATGAGCACGGCGCGCAGCGGGAGGCGGCGCAGTGAACGCGCTGCTCGCCCCGTTCGCCGATCCGCAGCTGCGGGGGACGTTCGCCGCGGCCATGGTCATGGCGATCAGCGCCGCGCCGGTCGGGGTGTTCCTGATGCTGCGGCGGATGAGCCTTGCCGGCGACGTGCTCTCGCCCGGCGTGCTGCCGGGGGTGGCGGTGGGCTTCCTGCTCGCGGGGTTCCAGACGCTGCCGATGACGATCGGCGGGCTGATCGCGGGAATGGCGGTGGCTTTGCTGGCGGGGCTCGTTTCGCGATCGACCATCCAGCGCGAGGACACCGCGCTAGCCGCATTCTACCTGATCTCGCTGGCGCTCGGCACGCTGCTGCTGACGCTGCACGGCGCCGACGAAGACCTTGTCCACGTGCTGTTCGGGGGAGAAGGCGCGCTGGAGCCGGCGGCGCTGATCATCACCGGGCTGGTCGCGACGATCTCGATCCTCGGCCTCGCGGTGATCTGGCGACCGCTGCTGGCGGAGTGCCTCGACAGTGCGTTCCTGCGCTCGGTGAGCGGCGCGGGGACGATCGCGCACCTCGCGTTCCTCGCGATCGTGGTGCTGAACCTCGTCGGCGCGTTCCAGGCGCTCGGCACGCTGCTGGCGATCGGCTTGATGATGCTGCCGGCTGCCGCGGCGCGGTTCTGGGTCCGTGGGCTCGAGCCGATGTGCCTGCTTGCGGTTGCGATCGGGGCGGCGGCAACCTACTTCGGGATGGTCGCCGCGGCGGCGCTGCTTGTGCCCGCCGGTCCGGCGGTCACCCTGACGGCCGGCGCCCTCTACGTCGCATCGCTGCTCATCGGCCCCTATGGCATGATCCGGAGCCGTCAGCAGCAACGGCGCCACCGCCTGGCGTAAGGAGGCAGCAATGGCCCATTCGCACGATGACCATCACCACGAGCAGCCGCCGGACCTCACCCGGAACCAGGGGCTGGTGCTGGAAACGCTGCACCAGGCGGAGTCGCCGCTGTCGGCCTACGACATCCTCGACCGGCTGCGCGACGAGGGGCTGCGCGCGCCGCTGCAGGTTTATCGGGCGCTCGAGAAGCTGATCAACGCGGGTCTGGCGCACCGGCTCGAGAGCCTCAACGCCTTCGTCTGCTGTGCCGATGCGCATGGGCATGGGGCGGGGCTGACGGCGTTTGCGATCTGCGAGACCTGCGGGCGGGTGGACGAGTTCAGCGACGATCTCATCCGCGAGCGGCTGGGTTCCTGGGCGGCGGAGCATCAGTTCACACCGACGCGGACGACGATCGAGCTGCGCGGGAAATGCGTGGGGTGTGCGTAGGGGCACGCCGTAGTGGTGCGTGGCGCGACGAGCTCGCCATGAGGAAGCTCACCATGAGGGCTACCG
>JAEZBF010000223.1 GCA_023427545.1 Pseudomonadota bacterium | reverse complement strand
CCGACATCGGCTACGAAGCGACGCGCACGCCGCAGCACATCATCGCGGTGCGGTTGATCCTCGCCGCCATCTTCGGAGCGATGATTGGCTTCGAGCGCGAGGCGCGGAACCACTCGGCGGGGCTGCGAACCCACATCCTGATCGCGGTGGCCGCGTCGCTGTTCACCATCCTGGCGTTCGAAATGTATGCCATCGCACTCGATGGCGGCTCGAACAATCCCGACCCGGTACGCGCAGTGGAGGCGACCACCGCCGGGATCGCCTTCCTCGGCGCCGGCGCGATCTTCCAGCAGCGCGGCAACGTCCAGGGTCTCACCACCGGAGCTGGCATGTGGCTGGCCGGTGCGGTGGGGGTGACCACCGCCCTTGGCTACTACCTGATTGCTTTCGGTGTGGCGCTGTTTGCGGTCATCATCATGAGCGCACTGCGGGTCTTCGCACACCACTTGGGAAGCGAGCCGGCGGAGGGCATCTCCGATGACGCGAGCCAAAATCACCCCGGCGGCCGGACAGGCAAGAGCGCTCAAACCTGAGAAGGGGGAACCCCGGCGCAGCGCCATCCGTTTTTCAAGCAGCGGCGCCACACCGGGTCCCATGTGGACTTCACAAACCGGTCGAAGTGACGCCCGAAGGTCGAGGGGCTTTCGCGCATTTTGCCCCTCGACCCTTCTACGAGTCAGCGAAGAGTTCCCCGGCCAGCCTGATGAAGGCCGATCCGCGCTCCTCGAAGTTCTTGAACACCGTCTGCTCGTTCAGCTTCTGGCCGTAGCTCGGCGCGCCTGGCGACAGGATGGCGACGTCGATGCCGCCGGGCTCTTTGCGCAAGGCTTCCATCGCGGCAGTAAGGGTGCCGACCTCCAGGACCCTCACCGAGGGCGCCGCGGAATACGCCGCAGTGGCGAGGCGATCACCGGTTACGGGCAGGCAGATGAGCAGCTTGACTCCAGCCGGTTCGAGCAGCCTCGCCAGCTCGGCGTAGTCCTGCTGGCGCTCGTGGCCGCCGGCGATCAGAGCTATGCGTCGCCCGGCGTAGGCGTTGAGGGCGGCCTTGGTGGCCTCGGGCGTCGTCGAGATGGAGTCATCGACGAAGGTAATGCCTCTGAAGGTGTGCTCCTCGAGCCGGTGCGGCAGCGGCGTGAAGGCACGGATGCCGCGGACGATCGCCTCGAGATCAGCGCCGGCCTTGAGCGCGACTTGGGAGGCGAGGATAGCGTTGTCGAGATTGTGCGCGCCTTTGAGACGGGATCGCGCGACGGCGGCGGTGATCCTGTCCTCAATGAACGGAGCGAGGGGCGGCAGGGCGCGGGAAGGGTCGCGGAGCGCCGACAGCACCAGCGGATTGTGGGCGGCGCCGGCGCCGAGCCCGACCGGGAACGGCGTTTCGCGGTCGATGAGGTTCAGCTTGTCGGCGTAGTAGCGCTCGGCTGTACGATGCCAGTCAGTGTGCTCCGGCGTGAGGTTGGTGACGGCAGCAATGTCGGGCGAAAACGCCATGTCGGCAGTCTGATAGCTAGAGAGCTCGAAGACGACGATCTTGTGCTTATCGGCGATCTCAAGGGGTGCAAGACCGACATTCCCCGCCAGGCCAGCATCGAGCCCCGACTCAGCCAGCATCAGGTGAACCAGCGTGGCGGTCGTCGACTTGCCCTTGGTGCCAGTGATGGCGACGACGAGGCGACCGGCGCGAAAATACTCGCCCCATAGATTGAGGTTCGAGGTGACGACGATGCCGGCCTCGCGGGCCATGGCGAAGATCGGCCGGTAGCGCGAAACGCCGGGGCTCTTCACGATGGTTGCGAACCGGCCGGCGGTGATCGCGGCAGGAAGATCGGCGGGCGCGATCGGCGTTACGTCGGGCAGGTCGATCTCGCCGCTATCGACGGTGGCGAAGACCTGGAGGTCTGGTGCTCGCGACTTGATGAAGGCCCGCGTCGAGCGCCCCTCGCGCCCGGCGCCGTAGAGCAGGACGGGAGCGTCAAGCCGCATGGGCAGCTACCTTTTGGGCGATATACGCGGGAATGAGGTGGTTGTCCGAATCGACCATCAGCTCGGCCAGCGCCTGTTCCAATCGTGGTTCACCGTACTGCGCCAGCAGATCGTGCCGGAGTGCGGCAACGATCGCGTCGTCGCGCCACTCGGGGAGCAGGCTCACGGCGTATAGGCAGGCTGCGGCCTCGAGAATCTCGCCGACGCATTCCCAGGGCTTCTGACCAGCAAGGCCAGTGAGTTCGCGGAACGAACGCTCGTTGGCCGGGACGTCGAGGAGGTCCTTGCCGAAGATTCCGAGCAGCCGCGCCTTTTCCATGATGGGCGCAAAGATGAGGAACACGAAATGGCACTTGGGGCACTCGCCGCACCAGAGCGGGCCAGTGTGCGGCGTCTGCGTGAAGTTGCGATTGCAGCTCGAGAATACGCGATCGAACCGGGTCTGCCGCGCAAAGAATCGGGCGATTTTGGCCTCGGAGTAGGGCCGCAGCAGCGAGAAATAACCCAGCGCTCCGCCGGTCGCGGCGGATAGCACGCCTGCAATCATCCGCTCGAAGTCGAGTGACTTGCTGTGCTGGTGATTGGCGAGGCGGCCGTCGAACTCGACATTGCCCTCGTTCGCTGAACGCTCGTTGCTGAGCATGATACGGTTGTAGCCGAAGAGCACGGCGCAAAGTGCAGCGATCATGGAGTTGATCGCTGTCGAAGGCACATGGCCATTGTAGTAGCCGGGCTCCTTGCCCAGCCTGATCATCTCTGGATCGAGAGTGCGCCTGACATAGAGAGGATCCCTGCCGATCGCCTCGATCGAAGAAAGAATCGGACCCTTCGGATTGACCGCGAACGGGGTGAAATCGACCCCGGCCGCCTCCAGGAGCTCGACCGAGACGAGCGAATCCTTGCCCCCACCGATTGGTAGCAGCACGCGATCGGGCAGTTTGGCCGTGACGATTCCAGGTGCGGCGTCAGCGGTTTGCAGCGTCAGCCTGCCAAATCGAGTCAGGTTGTTGCGGGCGTAGAACTCGCCGAGGCCGTTCTCGTAGACGTCGAGGATGAACGCCCGCTCTGGTTCGCTCAGCGTGATTTCCCGTGCAGCGATGACGAACGGCGCCCGCAACTTGAAGTAGCTGACGCCGAGCACAAGCGCGGTAAGGTCGAGCAGGTGGGAGAGTGCGGACGAGGAGGTTTCCCTGCCCGTGGGAAACTCGAGGCGCTCCTCGAACCGGAGGTCGCCCAGCCGGTACCCGAACCGCGCAACGGTGCCGTCGAAGGTGGGCCGTTCGACGTGGAAGGTTTCCTCCGCCGTCTCCCCCTCCACGTTATGGTTCCCGCGCAGGCGGGAATCCATGACCTGCTGCGTCATCGGCTGATTTACCTCGCGACTCCAGCGCTTACCGGATTCCCGCCTTGGCGGGAATGACGCCGTGAATGTGGTGATC
>JAEZBF010000134.1 GCA_023427545.1 Pseudomonadota bacterium | reverse complement strand
CAATAATGGATCGCTCGCGTCGGGACGGGGGGTGAACCCGAGCTCGGTGCAGAGCTGCAGCATGCGGGTATTCTCCCGCAGCACCATCCCATCGAGCCGGCCTATGCCTTCGGATCGGGCGCACGCGATCAGCGTATGCATCAGTGCCGTCCCCAGACCAAGGCCCTTCAGGTCGCTCCTGACCATCACGCCGAATTCCGCCTGTTCGCGGTCGGGATCTGCCGCGTACCGGGCAATCCCGCAGAGCTCCGCGCCAATGATGGCGACGAACGCCATCTCCCGGTCGTAGTCCAGTTGGGTCAGGCGGACCAGCTGCTCGGGCGTGAGGGTAGTCACCGGCATGAGGAACCGCAGGCGCATGTCCTCTGGCTCCATGCGCTCGAGGAAGGCCGGATAGAGAGCCGCGTCCTCAGGCCGGATCGGCCGTATCACGACAGCGCGCGATCCGAGCTCCATTTCACGTGCGAGGCCGGAAGGGTAGGGGCGGATCGATAGACGTGGACTGGGGCTTGGAGAATCGATCATGGCCGGATCGAGAGTCACCCTGGCATCCAGCGCCACCACTCCCTCGGCGTCGGCGAGGAGCGGATTGATGTCCACGCCGGTGATCGCCGGGAGATCGACGGCAAGTTGAGACAGAGCCGTGAGGCTGTCGATGATTGCCGCCCGGTCGGCAGCAGGCCGGTTGCGATATCCGGCGAGAAGGCGCGCAATCCGTGTCCGGTCGATCAGGTCGCCGGCGAGCACCTCGTCGATCGGGACGATGCCGGTTGCGGTGTCATCGACCACTTCGACCGACGTTCCGCCGGAGCCGAAGAGGATGGTCGCGCCGAACGAGGGATCGAGGTGCAGTCCGGCGATAAGCTCATGCGCGTCCGGGCGCCGGATCATTGGCTGGACGGTGAAGCCATCAAGCTGCGCCTCGAGCCCTGCATCCCGCACCCGCTGCCGTATCGACGCTGCTGCTGCACGCGCTGCATCGGGTGTGCGCAGCCCCAGCACGACGCCGCCAAGATCGGATTTGTGCGTGATGGTCCGTGAAAGCAGCTTCACGACAACCTGCTCTGTACTCCCGAGCATCTCGGAAGCAGCGCGATGGACCTCGTTCTCGTGGGCGGCCGTTATGGTCGGGGGTACGGGTATGCCATAGGCCGCAAGGAGCGACTTGGCCTCGGGCTCGGTCAGCAATGTACGCCCATCGCGTGCTGCCTGGCGGAGGATGGTGTCGGCTGCCGCTCGATGGACGGGCAGGTTCCGGTGACTCGCCGGTACCTGCTGCAGCAGGGCCCTCAGCGTAGACCAGCGTGTCAGGAAGGACACCGCCCGCGCGACCTGGGCAGGCGTATCGAAGCTCGCCACACCTGCGGCCTGCAGGATGTCCCGCGCCGGTGCCGCCGCGTGCTCACCCAGCCAGCACGCGAGTAGCGGCTTGCCGTTGACCATCCCGCCGGTCACCAGGCTGGCCACCGCTTCGGCGGCAGCCGCCGGTGAGGCCAGCGCTGTCGGGCATTGCATCGCGAGAACAACGTCCACCCCTGGATCGGCGGCAACCGCGCTGATCGCGTCTCGGTAGCGTTCCGGTGGAGCGTCTCCGATGATGTCGACGGGGTTGGCATGGGACCACGTGGCGGGGAGCAGCCCGTCGAGCTGCTTCAAAGTCTCAGGGGTCAGCTCCGCAATGTCGCCGCCCTGGTCGAGCAACTGGTCGACGGCAAGCACGCCGGCGCCCCCGCCATTGGTTACGATGCCGACGCGTGACCGCGACATCGGCGCGAACCTCGCCGTCACCTCGGCAGCCTGGAGTAGCTGTTCGAGATCGTCGACGCGGATGATGCCGGCGCGCCGCAGGGCGGCATCGATGACCCTGTCGGCCCCAGCCAAGGCTCCGGTATGGGTCTGGGCTGCCTTCGCCGCAGCAGGATGGCGCCCCGGCTTGAGTGCGATCACCGGCTTCATGCGGGCCGCCGCGCGTGCCGCCGACATGAACTTGCGCGGGTGGGGGATCGCCTCGAGGTACATGACGATCGCGGAGGTGCCGCCGTCGGAAGCAAGCATGTCGAGGCAGTCGGCGACATCGACGTCTGCCATGTCGCCGAGCGACAGGATCTGGGAGAAACCGATGCGCTCGGCCACGGACCAGTCGATCAGCGACGAAACGATCGCACCCGACTGCGAGATGAGGCCAAGGCGGCCGGGCAGCGGGGCGATGTGGGCGAAGCTGGCGTTCAGCCCGAGATTCGGGGCCAGCAGGCCGATGGTGTTCGGGCCGATGATCCGCAGGAGGTGCGGCTTGGCCGCATCCAGCATGCGCTGGCGAAGGTCGTCGGCGGCACCGATACCAGCCGTGATGACAACTGCCGCCTTGCCGCCCCGGGCCCCCAGCTCACCGATGAGCCTGGGCACCGTCTGAGGCGGCGTGATAATCACGGCAAGGTCCGGGGCTTCAGGCAGATCATCAAGGCGCCGGTAGCACTTGAGCCCATGAACGTCGTCGTACTTGAGGTTGACCGGATAGATCGCGCCGCCGAACCCACCGGAGCGGATGTTCTCGAGCACCACGCGACCCACCGACCCCTCGCGCGGCGAGGCTCCGACGATCGCAACCGATCTCGGCTTGAACGCACGATCAAGATTGCGCTGCGTCACGGCACCCCCCGGCACAACTCAGCGCGACCGATCCGACGGCTGCGCAGCATGACCATGAACTCTACGATGAAGCCGATCTTGATTCTGCTCAATGCGGGTGGAGAGCCCTCGATGGATGTTGGTGAGACATAAAAGGGAGAATTTCACATGAAAGCCGCTCCTCACCTTCTCGTCCTCGCCGCGTTGCTTGCTGTACCGGATCGTGCCCTCGCCGAAACGAAGCATTTCGACCTGCCGCCATTCACATTCGTGAGCGTCTCGGCCGGCATTACCGCAATCGTGACCATTGGCCCGTCTCAGTCGGTTACCGCCGAGGCACCGAGCCAGGGAATCCTCAGCCGCCTCGCGATCGGGGTCGATGCCGAGCGCCTGAACATCGGCATGAACTGGGACATGCTGGACTTCGTGTTCAACTTCGCCCAGCGCCCTGGAATCGTGGTGCGGGTAACCACGCCCGAGATCGTCGGCATCGATGCGAGCTCAGGCGCCAATGTCGATGCCAAGGGAATGGCCGGCGACCACCTTTCCCTTGACGCCTCGAGCGGAGCCGCTTTGGCAGTACCCGATTTCTCCGGGGGGGTGCTCAACGCGAGCGCGTCTTCGGGTGCCACCATCGAGGTGACCGGAACCTGCACAGACCTGAACGCCGATGGATCGAGCGGCGGGCATGTCCGGGCGCAGAATCTGAAGTGCGACCGGTTGGATGCCACCGGCTCAACCGGCGGCAGCGTGATTGCGTACGTAACTAAGTCCGCGCAGGTCCGGGGCTCGGTCGGGGGTAGCGTGACGGTTCTGGGGAATCCCGAAACGCTCGATCAGCAAGCCTCTACCGGAGGTTGGGTGAAAGTCGGCGAATAGGCCGCTTGAGGTGGATCAACCCACGCGGCGGTGAGAACGCTACGCCTCGCATACATACAGGGAGATCGTCCATGGAACGCATCCACATCACTCAGCACTCCTCCCTCGGGGCCGCTTGGTTTGCCGGCTGGCTGTTCACCATCGGCTACCTGCAGCTGAACTTCTGGTCCGGGTTGCTGGGGCTGATCGTCTGGCCGTACTTCCTCGGCACACACTTCGTGCCCGCCTAGTGACGAGGTCAGTAGCCGGTGAGCCTTCCGACGATCGCCGGCGCGACTGCAATGCCTACCAGCACGAATACCCAGAGTGTCGAGCTGAGCGGATTGTATGCCGAAAGAATCTGAGCCGTGCTGAGGCCGCGGAGGGAGCCCACGCAATACTCGAGCAACGGTCAGGCAGAGCCACCCCAGGCCAACATGCAACGGGGCAGGAGCGGCAGATGCGCCTGCCCACCGCACGAAGCCCCAGGTAGTGAGATAGACTGCTGTAAGCAGCATGAACGCACCGAGGGCGCGCCCCACTGCTTCCCCAAAATGAGGTGTCACGACACTATCGCGGATTGCGCCGTTGATGATCGCACAGACGGCAATCGTCAGCCATGCGGCCAGCGCTTTGAATACGAGCGATGGGTCCACTGCGGGGCCTACTGCCGCCGACGTACCGGCTGGCGGATGATCGTTTTAAGCTTCGCCGAGGCCACTCGCCGTGGATCCGACAGGTATAATTCGTGGTGCAGCCCGTTCGGTGCCAGTCCGTTGGCGGGGAGGAACTCTTCGTGCATGCGACGGATGGTGGGCGCTTCGTCAGCATAGCTGCCGATGTGCATTATCTGCACGCTCAGGCCTTCATCGAACGTCTCGAACCGGAGCGTGCGAGGTGCCGGACCCAGCTTCTTGCCAGCTTGCTCTAGGGCCGCATCGCGCATCTCGGCAGGGATGAAATCGGGCACCATGATCATCTGGGTCCAATGCCAATCGTCCTTTTTGCCCTCTGCGAAAGCCTTCATGTCTTTTGCCCACCACAGCGCTTCCAGCGGTGGAATAGTATAATCTCGCTGCAGCGACTTCTTGCTTGCGAACTTCATCGCATAGCTGACGGAGTAGAGCCAGCTCACCCCAGAGGCATAGTCGGCAGCGCTATTTGGATCACCCTGCCCATCAATCTTGATGAACATCATCGGCCGCACCGTTACGATCGCGAATGCGTTCGGGGAAGGCGAATAGAGCTCCTTCAGCGATTTCCGGAAGTCGATCTTTTCCATGGCGTTCCCTCCGCCGATGATACTCGCAGACGGCATCTGCGGAGGATTGAGCCAGATCAACCGGATCGGCCCTGCGCGGTGGCATTGCTCAACGATCAATCGCCGACAACGGAGACTGGTATGATCAAGGATCTCGTCGTCCACCTCACGGGTTCGCCGGAGGACGAAGTTCGGCTCGCCTATGCCGAGCAGCTCGCCCGCA
>JAEZBF010000107.1 GCA_023427545.1 Pseudomonadota bacterium | reverse complement strand
AGGCCCGCGTCAAGATGATCGAAAAGCTCAAGCCGCCGGCGGCGATGTTCGACGAGCATTCGGCGCCCTTCCGCTTCGAGCAGCCCAGGGTCGACCAGGCGACCCCGATGATCACGCTCGAAAACGTCTCAGCCGGCTATGGCGAGGCGGTCGTGCTCTCGCGCCTCACCATGCGCATCGATCCCGACGACCGCATCGCGCTGATCGGCGTCAACGGCAACGGCAAGTCCACCTTCGCCAAGCTGCTCGCCGGCGACCTCAAGCCGATGAGCGGCCAGATGCGCCGCGGCAAGGGACTCGAGATCGCCTATTTCGCCCAGCACCAGTTGGACAAGCTGCGCGAGAACGCGACGCCGCTCGAGCACGTCATCCCGCTCATGCCCTACGACAGCGAAGCCAGACGGCGCAGCCGTGTCGCGCAGATGGGCCTCTCGACCTCGCGGATGGACACGCCTGCCAAGAACCTCTCGGGCGGCGAGAAGGCGCGGCTGCTGATGGGTCTCGTCACGTTCTCGGGCCCCGGCATGCTGATCCTCGACGAGCCGACCAACCACCTCGACATCGACAGCCGCGATGCGCTCGTTGCCGCCCTCAACGACTACGAGGGCGCGGTGCTCGTCATCTCGCACGACCGCCATCTCGTCGAAGCGACCTGCAACTCGATCTGGATTGCCCAGCGCGGCACCATATCGGAGTTCGACGACGACCTCGACGGCTACCAGCGCATGCTGACCTCGTCGGGCAACCCGCGGAACGGCGGCGCCGGTAGCGGACCGCAGTCCAAGGAGGACCGCAAGCGCGACCGCCAGGCCGCCGCTGCCCGTCGCGAAGAGCTCGCGCCGCTGCGCAAGTCGATCAAGGACGCCGAGGACGCGCTCGAAAAGCTCAAGAAGAAGCGCCTCCACGTCGAGCGGCAGCTCGGCGACCCCGAGGTCTACAATGGCGACCCGGCACGCATGATTGCGCTCGGCAAGGACAAGGCGCGGCTCGAAGCCGAGATCGCAGCCACCGAAGAGCGCTGGCTCGAAATGAGCGCCGAACTCGAAGAGGCGGTCCGCGAAACCGCCTGATTTTTCCGGGGAGGCGAAGAGAACGCCTTCTACTCAAAGGGCGATGCAGAGATTACATTCTGCGATGAGATAACGGGCATGTTCTACGACCTGACCACCAGGGACATGCCCGCACCGCCGGCCAGGTGAGCAGCCTTATCGCCAATGAACCAATCGGTGGAAGAGATCATCGCGCTGCTCGAACTTGAGCGGCACCCCGAAGGCGGCTGGTACCGCCAGACCTTCGAGGACACGCCCCAAGCTGGCGAGCGCGCGCAGTCGACGGCGATCTACTACCTGCTCGAGGGCCACGACCTCTCGAGCTGGCACCGAGTCGATGCCGCCGAGGTGTGGCACTGGTACGCCGGCGCGCCCCTCAAGCTGCGGCTCAGCCACGAAGGCAAGTCGATCGACGAATACACCCTGGGGCCCAGGCTGATCGTCGGCCAGCGCCCTCAGGTGGTGGTGCCGCGCCACTGTTGGCAAACCGCTAGGTCGATCGGCGACTGGACCCTCGTCGGCTGCACCGTCGCCCCCGGGTTCCGCTTTTCGGGCTTCGAAATGGCCCCCGCCGGCTTCAATGGCGAATAGAGCCGTTGCGCCTGCAGTCAGCGCTTAGCCTGCCCTCGGCTTGATCCGTGGGGGGCCGTTGCCGGATGAGGGGTCGCGCAGTCACCACAGAGGTGACCGGCTAAGGCGCCTGATCGGCAAACCCGGCCACCAGCGTCCCCGCCGCCACGAGCTCATTCACCACCCCGAGATCGTGTCCGGGGACGATCACCAGGTTCGGCTCCTTCGCCTTGAGGTCGTGCAGCGCCTGCAGCTCCCCGAACACGGCGTCGCGGTCCTCGTTGGACAGCATGAACTGCGACACCAGCCGCGGGCGGCCGCGGACCTCGTCGATGTTGCGCATGCTCCAGCCGATGTCGCCGGTAAAGAGGTACTCCTTGCCGTCCGCGCGCTGCACGAACACCATCTGGCTGCCCGGCGAGTGCCCGGCCGACTTGATCAGCACCACGCCCGGCGCAACCGCAAAGTAGTCGTCGTAGGCAATCGGGCTCGCCTCGGCGAGCACCGGCGGCAGGGCCGAAAAGCCGGCGAACTTGCCGGCGCTGGCGACCTGCTCGACCGAGAGGCTGAGCTTCTTCACGATCGCCGAACCATTGGGATACTTCAGGATTCCGCCGATGTGGTCGGGATGCTCGTGGGTGATGACGATCTGGGCCGCATTGGCCATGGCACGATCCATGTCGCCGTACGCGGCCTGATCGAACTTCGCGCCCATCCCGGCGCCATCTGCTTCGTCGAGCGCGGTGTCGAGCACGATGGTTTGGTGGGGGAAGACCAGCTGATAGGAGAATACCCCCATCGGGAAACCGCCCCAGCCCTCGCCGGCGACCACCGCCGTCGCCGGGAAGTCCATGGTCGCGATGGTCTCGACGCGGACCTCGGTCGCACGTTCCCCGGGCTGCTCGGCAGCGAGCGTCCGCACCTTTGCCATGTCGATCGTGAACCCCGGCACCGTGCCTGAAGGGCGGCCGTCGAAGATGAACCAGTAGTAGAGCGCGCCCAGGATCACCAGCAGGACCACCAGGGCGATCAGGACACGGTGCGGCCAGCGAGGCATGTGGACTCCTTGAGGGTAGCTCAGGCCTTCTTGACCCAGCGGCCGGACGTTTCCTGCTGCCAGTACGTGACGTCGTTGTCCGCCGAGAGCGCCCGCCATGCGGTCCGCGCTTCGCTGACCGCATCGGGGTCATGGCCGGAGAAGATGTAGACGATGCGCTGGTAGCCCTCGCCCGTCTGGGGAACGGCGCGGTCGACGTAGAACCGCACGTCCGCGCCATTGTTGTTCGCCGCATCGGTCGCGATCAGCACCGGCTGGTCCGCATCGAACTCGCCGCCGGCCCGCCCATGCGGCAGGAAGCTGTCGTCGCGGTACGTCCAGAGGCTGCGGTCTATCGCCTCGGCGCGCTCCTCGCTTGCTGCTTCGACCACGACCCGCCAGCCGCGCTCGAGCGACTTCTCGAGCAGCTGCGGCAGCATCCGCTCGAGCGGCTGGCGTTCGAGGTGATAGAACAGTATCTCGGTCATCGCGGCGCGGCCGCCCGCCTCAGGCCATGGAGCGGGTGTTGTAGGCGATCTCGTCCAGGCGAGAGAGCACACCGCCGACCGCCAGCAGGAGCAGGCCGGTGAAGATCGAGGTCAGCCCCGGGCCAATCATCGTGAAGCCGATCGTGTTCATGTAGGTCATGATCGGCTCGATCTGCATCGGGACGTTGGCGGCAGTGAAGTTGTAGTAAAGCAGGTATCCACCCCAGGCGGCGCCACCGAGGATTGCGAGCCAGCCCAGTACGTAGAACAGAAATGCCATGGTCACATCCCCCGTTACCCTTGGCGAAAGGTAACCGGCCGCTCAGCGCCGGGCAACTGGCGGTATCGTCTTCCCAACTAAACTTCGTAGTTGTCGCGCACCAGCCGGTCGAGCAACGCTACCC
>JAEZBF010000094.1 GCA_023427545.1 Pseudomonadota bacterium | reverse complement strand
TGATGCCGCCAGCGGTTTTCTCTTCGCTGTCGACGCGCCGGACGACCACGCGGTCGTGCAGGGGACGGAAGCTCATTTTTGCTCCTTACAATACTGCCGATTGATGATCTGGTGCATGTTAGCACTCACGCATGAGGAGTGCTAACAGCTCTGCGGCCGATATATGATCGACCTCTGGAGCTGTCAAGCGGAGGCAACCGGCGATTTGCCCGTCACGTTGCGATGGCGGGGAACTTGCGCTAGGGCAGAGGCTCTCCGCCGGCGGACCTTAAAGGAATAATGGGCATCATCGAGGTCGATCAGCGCGGCAACATCGCCGGGCAGTGGGCGCCGCCGGAGCTGTCGGTCATCGTCCCCACGTACAACGAGCGCGACAATATCGCCTCGCTCTACGACAAGCTGTCGGCTGCGCTTGCCGGCACCAGCTGGGAGATGATCGTCGTCGACGACGATTCGCCGGACGGCACTGCCGAGCTCGCCCGCGAACTCGCCCTGCAGCATCCCAACTTCCGCGTTCTCCACCGAATCGGCCGGCGCGGCTTGAGCTCGGCCTGCATCGAAGGCGCTGCGTCGAGCGCGGCGCCTTACGTTGCGGTGATCGACGCCGATCACCAGCACGACGAGACCAAACTGCCCCAGATGCTGGCGCGGGCGAAGGCCGGCGACGACATCGTCGTGGGCTCCCGCTATGCCGGCGAGGGCAGTGCCGGGGAAGGGCTGTCGGCGACACGGGAGGCGGGGAGCCGCCTTGCCACGCAGCTCTCGTCGCTGCTGACCCGCACCAAGATCAGCGACCCGATGAGCGGCTTCTTCCTGATGAAGCGCGAAGTGTTCCAGGAGGTCGCCCCGCACCTGTCGCGCGAAGGCTTCAAGATCCTGCTCGACATCGTGGTGAGCGCTACGCGCATCCGCCGGGCTCAGGGGCGGACCCTGCGCCTCGGCGAGGTGCCCTATGTGTTCCGGCCGCGCCATGCGGGCGAGAGCAAGATGAGCCCGATCATCGTCCTCCAGTTCCTCGGGCTGCTGCTCTCCAAGATGGTGGGCGGCGTGCTGCCGGTCAGCTTCCTGCTCTTCTCGCTCATCGGCGGCTTCGGCATCATCGTGCACCTGGTGGTGCTGTGGTTCACGCACGACCGGCTGGCCTTCAGCTTCACCATCGCGCAGCTCACCGCGACGATCGTCGCCATGACGACGAACTTCGTGCTGAACAACGAGCTCACTTACGCAGACAAGAAGCTGCGCGGCATCCGCTACTGGATCGGCCTCGTGAGCTTTTGTGTCGTCTGCTCGATCGGCGCGCTCGCCAACGTGTCGGTGGCAGCCTGGATCTACCAGGCCGACACGAACCTGCTGCTGGCGGGCTTCACCGGCGCGTTGATGAGCCTCGTCTTCAACTACGCCGTGACGCGGGTCTTCACCTGGCGCTAGGCCGCGCCGCGCTTGCCTGACGCGGCGTCGGCCCACGCCTGGCGCTTGCGGTAGATCGTCGAGGGGCTGAGCTGCAGGGCCGCTGCAGCGAGCGCGATGTTGCCCGAAAAGCTCTGGATCGCATCCTCGATGATGCGCTGTTCCTGCTGCCACATGGGCAGGATGGTGGGCTGCCGCCCGTGCTGCGGCAGTTCCGGCACATCGCGATTGGTGGCGAGGGACGGGCCGGAATAGGGACGCGCCTGGGGCTCTGCGCCGCTGCCGCCTACCGCGAACTCCTTGCCGTGCCGCACCATCAGGGCCGAGACGCGGCGGCCGAAGGCGCCGATCTCTATGGGCTTGGCCATGTAGTCGTGAGCCCCGGCGCGCATCGCAGCGAGGGCGGCGGAGACCGAGGAATCCTCAGCGAGCACCATGGTGATGGCTGAGCCGCCGAGCTTGGCGAGGCGACCAATCGCTTCGGCAGGTTCGCTGGCGGCCTCACACAGGGTGTCGAGGTCGGCGGCGACGAGATCCCACGAACTGCGGCGCAGCAGCTCGAAGCCGGGCCGACCCGCCGCCGCCACCTCGAGGTCGGGCACGGCAGCAAGGCACGCCGATACGGCCGACGACAAAGCCGCCAGCACCACGCTGTCACGCTCGATGAGCAGCACCCGCGCGGCCGCGGGGCTTATCAAGTTGCGCTCGTCATCCATCGGCCGAAGCCACTCCGTCCTTACGCTGAACACCGCGCCGATTGTTGACGAACACGGTAAAGAAAGGGTTCTGCCCCGGCCTCGCCTTTTGTGGTCCCGCCTGCGGTGGTAGAAGGGAGAAGCGAATCCCTCGGCCGATCGAAAAGCGCGAGCGTGCAGGCTCTTGTTTACATATTCATCGCGCTTGCGGGGCTCGGGATTGGGGCTGCAGCCTATTTCGGTTTCACCTTCACGCCCGTAGAGGCATTCGTTACCGCCCTGGTGTTCGGCGCCATCGCGGTCATGCTGCTCGAGCGCAAGCTGCGCCAGCGTTCCGAAGCGCGGCTGGAGAAGGCGATTGAAGATCTCTCCGCGCTGCTGTCCACCGACGCACGCGCCGGCGCGACCCTCAGCCAGCGCGTCAATGCACTTGCCGACGAGAATGCGGGGAAGCGCCTCGAAGGTCTTGAAGCCGACGTTTCGGTGCTCGGCACGGTGGTCCGGCAGGTCGCCGAGGCGGTGGCCGACCTCGAGGAGCAGCGCAAGCCCGGCGCAGCGTTCCTGCGGGAGCCTGCTCCCGATCCGGACACCTTCCCCGAGCCGGCGATCCCGCTCGAGACCCTGCGGCAGGCGGTAAGCGAGGGGCGCATAGTCTGCCATCTCGAGCCGATCCTGCTGCTGCCGCTGCGCAAGCCTTACGGGTATTCGGTTGTACCGCGGCTGATGCTCGAGGTTGGCGAGCTCGCCGATCCACCGGAATTCATGCCCAGAACCGGCGGCGGCGATCTCATCCAGCAGATCGAAATGCAGGCGCTGACGGAAGCGATCGTCATCGCCCGTCGCGGCCGCACCAATGGACAATCCGTCGTGCTCCAACTGCCGCTGTCGCGGGCAACGCTCGGGGCGCCCGTGGCAGCGCAGCAGCTCCATGCCAGCGTCGAGGCCAACAAAGCCATCGCCGGGAACCTGCTCTTTTCCATCACGCAGCAGGACTACCGCGCGCTTTCGCCGCGGGAGCGCGCAGCCCTGGTGCCGGTGCAGCGCAGCGGTGCCGGCTTCGCGCTTGTCTCCGCCACGTCGCTGCGGATCGATTTCGCCGAGCTCCAGGGCCTTGGCTGCCGCGCCATCTCGATCGATGCCCACCGCTTCATCGACCGGCCCGAGACGCTGACCGACTTCCATGCCGCCGATGTCGCCGCGTACGCGCGCCGCTACGGGATCGAGCTCGTCGCCACCGGGGTAATGGACGAGCAGCAGATGCTCAGTCTCTTCGAGGAGGGGATCACGCTGGTGCAGGGCCCACATGTAGGCAGGCCGGGCCCGGCGCGAGCGGACCTCGTGCCGGAGCGCATGGCGGCAGGGGTTGCGCCGCGCCGCGTGGGCGTTTAGCTCCTCGCCTTTCGCGGAAAAGCAGCAATGTCGCCACCAACCGAGCCGCTTGGCGGACTTTCGCAGATCGCCGAACGCTATGACGCCATCTTCTGCGACATCTGGGGCGTGCTGCACAACGGCGCCCAGGCAACTCCGGGGCCCGACCTGGCACTGGCGCAGTTCCGGGCAGGCGGGGGCCGGGTTGTCCTCGTCACCAATGCGCCGCTCACCGAGGCATCGATCGCCGCCCGGCTCAACAGGATGGGGATCACGCCCGATGCGTACGACTCCATTGCATCGTCGGGCGACCTCACGCGGGCGATGATCGCGCCCTATCGGGGCAAGATCGCGCACCCTGTCGGCCTCAGCGTCATGGATGAGGCGCTGTTCGCCGGGCTCGGGGTCATCCGAGGATCGGCCGAAGACGCAGATGTTGTGGTGGCCATCGAGATGGACCACGAAGACGATACGCCCGACATGTACCTGGACCGCATGCGGCTGTGGCTGGAGCGCAAGCTGCCGCTGATCTGCGCCAATCCCGACAAGGTGGTTGAGCGTGGCCACAAGGTGATCTATTGCGCCGGCGCCCTCGCCGATCTCTATGCCGAAGCCGGCGGTGAAGTGATCATGTGCGGCAAGCCATATCCCGAAATCTACCACGAGGCCTTGCGGCGAGCCGAAACGGCCGCGGGGCATCCGATCGCCCGCGACCGCATCCTCGCCATCGGCGATAGTGCCCGCACGGATGCGACGGGCGCCGCCAGCTTCGGGCTTGATTTCCTGTTCGTTGCCGGGCCGATCCACGCCGCAGATTTCGGCGGCGCCGACGCTACGCCACTGGCCGTACGGGACCTTCTTGTACCGACGGGCGCAAGGCTCGCCGGCTATACGTCGCGGCTTGCCTGGTAACTGCTTTCTTGCCATCTGAACTGCCATTCGTCGCAGCGAGGTTTCCTTAGTGGCCGAGTTCATCCAGCTCACCGGCCTTGATGATGTCCCCTCAGGGCTCAAGCGCTGCGTGCTTGCGATCGGCAACTTCGACGGCTTTCATCGCGGCCATCAGCATGTATTCGAC
>JAEZBF010000084.1 GCA_023427545.1 Pseudomonadota bacterium | reverse complement strand
CGAAAGAACAGCACGGCCAGCAGCACTGCCACGATAGTAGCGGCGAAGATCAGCGGCTGGACGTGGTTGAGCACGTCGAGCTCGGCGACCGCGAAGCCGACGAAGGCGAGAAGCGCGACGGCGCTGGCCCCAAGAATAAGCAGGCACGCGAGCACGCGCAGCAGGGTCAGCATTGAACTGGAAGCTCGTCCGAAGCGCTAATCTAGGGGGCACCAGCCGAGTGGGCCGCGCTGCACCTCGAGCGGTCGGAAGCGGCCCTTGTAGGCCATCTTGACCGAGTCCTTCACCCAATACCCGAGATAGACGTAGCTCAGCCCGGCCGATTTCACCTGCTGGATATGATCGAGGATCAGGAGGTTACCAAGGCCCCGCCGGCTCAGCTCCGGGTCATAGAAGCTGTAGACCATGCTGAGGCCGTCCGGCATGACGTCGGTGAGCGCCAGCGCGATCAGCGGGCGCTCGGGGACGGAGTTCAGCCGATATTCGACGACCACCGTTTGCACCGGGGTGTCCTCGACCATGTACTCGTAGTCGACGAAGCTCATCTGGTTCATGCCGCCGCCGGCATGTCGGGCCTCGAGGTAGCGCTTGAAGAGGCCGAACTGCTCAGCCGTCGCCTGCGCGGCGCAGACCTCAACGGTCACATCCTTGTTGAGGCTGAGCACGCGACGGTAGCGCGGCGTGAGCTCGAAGCCGGCGGCAACGATGCGCACGGACTGGCACGCCGAGCAGCCTTCGCAGGCGGGCCGATAGATGAGGTTCTGGCTACGGCGGAAGCCGTTCTCGCTCAGCAGGTAGTGCAGCGTCGAGGCGCGGCGGCCGGTCAGGTGGGTAAAGAGCTTCCGCTCCTGTTTGCCCGGCAGGTACGGGCAGGGCATGGCCGCAGTGAGAAACAGCTGTGTGTTTTCCGGTGACTGGTCCGTCATCCTGCGGCCCTGTGCGCCAAGCTTTGAAGTCTAGCTGCGCCGCGGCCCCTCTGCAATGTTGCTCGGATCAGACCGCGCGGCGCGCGTAGCCGGCCCAGTGCCGCTCCATCGGAGAGCGGCGCAGCATGAGTGTGCCGACCACCAAATCGTGCAGCATCTGGCGGCGCGGCGTGAACAGGGCAAAGGCCAGCGACACCGGCCAGCTGATCCAGATGCTGACCCAGAACAGCAGCGCATGGAGGAACGCCAGCCAGCCATCGAGAACAACGCCTCGCGCAGGCGTTAGCACGATGTCCATCGCCTGCATGCCGATCGTGGCGCGCCGGTGCGAGCCGAGCGTGGTGGCATAGTAGCCGACGATCACCGCCGGAATGACGAGCACCAGCGCCGCCCAGGCGAGGCCAAACGTCAGGAAGCCAAGCACCAGGCCCACCACTGACACGATGAGCACCAGCATGCCCATGATCGCGACGTCTATGCCGTAGGCAATGACACGGCGCGTGAGCAGGCCCTCGAACAGTTCCGGCGAGGTCTCGGGATCGGGAAGATTGACGGTCATGGCGGCCCCCGTGGTTACGGGAAAAAGATGCGCATGATTTTGGTCCACACAAGATGCCGGCCGGGCAAATCGTGGTTGTCGACACAAGCAGAAGCATCCGCCGCACTGCGGGCGCCAGACGACGGGCCGGAGATGCGCGGAAAACGACGGCGTCTTGCGCGCGCCTGCCCCGGACCTCAGCCGTTCAGCACCCTCGCGGCCTCAAGCGCAAAGTAGGTCAGCACGCCCTTGGCGCCAGCACGCTTGAAGGCCCACAGCGACTCCAGCATCGCTGCCTTGCGCTCGAGGATGCCGGCCTCGGCGGCGTGGGCGATCATCGCGTACTCGCCGGAGATTTGGTAGGCGAAGAGGGGCACGTTGAACGCGTCGGCAACCCGGCGGACGATGTCGAGATAGAAGGTCCCGGGCTTGACCATCACCATGTCGGCCCCCTCGGCGATATCCTGCTCGACCTCGCGAAGCGCTTCGTCGGAATTGCCGTAATCGAGCTGGTAGGTGAGCTTGTCGCCCTTGAGCCGCTTGCCCGAGCCGACCGCCTCGCGAAAGGGCCCATAGAACGCCGACGCGTACTTGGCGGAATACGCCATCACCGAGGTCGACTCGAACCCCTCGGAATCCAGCGCGCGGCGGAGCGCGCCGCCCCGGCCGTCCATCATGTCGGAAGGCGCCACGATATCGCAGCCGGCGGCAGCCTGCACCAGCGCCTGCCGGCAGAGCAGCTCGACGCTCTCGTCGTTGAGGATGTGCTCGCCCTCCATGACGCCGTCGTGTCCGTGGCTGGTATAGGGATCGAGCGCCACGTCTGCGATCAGACCGATCTCCGGCACCGCTGACTTGATATCCCGGAGTGCCCTGCAGACCAGGTTATCGGGGTTGTAGGCTTCCTCTGCGCCTTCGCTCCGCAGGCTCGGGTCGGTGTTCGGAAAAAGCGCGATGGCCGGAATGCCCTCGGCTGCAGCCTCGCGCGCCATCTGCACCGCCAGGTCGACGCTCAGCCGCTGGACACCCGGCATGGTCGAGATCGTGGTTCGCTCGTTCCGTCCCTCGATGATGAACATCGGCAGGATGAGGTCGGCCGGGTTGAGCTGGGTTTCCCGGATCAGCGCTCGGCTCCAGCCGTATTGGCGCAGCCGGCGCATGCGGCGTCCCTCGAGGAAGGACATATCGTGCTTGGTCCAGCGCTCGCTCATGGATCGATACCTCTCGTGGCGCGCGCTCATTAGCAGCCGCCGCGCGCCGCGGCCAAGGCCGCTTGTCGCCGCAACCGAGGTGCACTAGACGAAAGCGCATGGATTTCGTCTTCGAGCCCGCCGGCCGGTATATCCGGGTCGTGGCGATCATCTCGCTGCTGCTGGGGCTCAATGATGCTTCGCGGCTGCTCGGTGTCTCGACCGGCAGCCAGAGCCCGATCAGCCTGCTCGGGCCGGTCGGTTTCACCTACCTCGCCATCTTCGCTCTGGCGCTGCTCTTTGCGTCGGTGGGCCTGTGGATCAAGGCGAGCTGGGGCGCGGTGCTGCTGGTCGGAGCGACCGGCGCCGAGCTCTTCCTCTACCTCATCGGTAGCAAGGACGTGCAGATGACGGCCTTCGGCTTTGCCGTCCGCGTGGTGCTCCTCGCCAGCCTGCTGCTGATCTTCCTTCTCGGTCTCAGGTTGCGCCGCGAACGCGTACACGACTGATAAAGGTTACAAGTTTCATCGCACTTGTAACGAACCATAAAGCCAAATTCGCGAAGCTTTTCCGTAAGATAGTTTTAAGCGTCCGGCTTAAGTCCATCTTATTTGGGTCGCCGTAACTTGGCCCCATGAGACGCGAACTAATCGCGCACACCGACAGCGAGGCAACCATGGCAATCAAGTCTAACGCCGCAGAGGCCCTGGACAATACCCAGCCCAGTTCGCTCAAGCCGCTTTATCTCGAGGCGGTCAGCCGAGTGGAGCGGCTCCATCGCCGCCTGCTCGACCTCATCAAGGATGAGTTCGACCGGATGGGTTGGGACGACATCAACCCCGTTCAAGCGCTGCTGATGTTCAACATCGGCGATGCGGAGATGACCGCCGGCGAGCTTCGCTCCCGCGGCTACTACCTGGGCAGCAACGTTTCGTACAACCTCAAGAAGCTGGTCGAAACCGGCTACATCTTCCAGGAGCGGTCGCGGGCGGATCGCCGCTCGGTGCGCATCCGCCTCACCCCCAAGGGCGAGGAGGTGGCCGAGGTCATCGACGAGCTGTACGAGCGCCACCTGAAGTCGATCGAGAAGGTCGGCGGCCTCAATGACGACGCCTTCCAGGGCCTCAACAAGGCGCTGGGCCGGCTCGAGCGCTTCTGGGTCGATCAGATCCTCTACAAGCTCTAGACCAAGACCCTCCGAAGGTCCCATGCACGACGAGGCGTCCCATGCGGGCGCCTCGCTCGTTTTCGGTCAGTCGCGCACCTTGGGCGCGAAGCGCTGCCACAGCAGCCCACCGGCCATCAGAACGAAGCCCAGCACGATCGCCCCGATCAGCACCTGCTCGATAGTCATCATCTTGCCCTCCAAGCCTTGATGACGGCGGCTTTTGTGCTGCTTCGGCTGAACGCCCGATGAAGCGCGCTGTTGCCCTCGAGTCACAGTCGCGACCAAGCGTCAGGGCAGGGGCGCCCGGTTCTTATTTGCGCCGTAAACCGCCCGCAACTTTTCCGCTCCTATGATGGATTGGAGTCGATGAGCTCCGCGGGTTTTCACACCTGTGGGAGGTCATTGTGAGCCATGGGGTCGAGTGGTACGGCCTCACCTTGGATGCGAACTCTTGCGGGTGGACTGATGCGGCTGAGCAGACGTGAACTTCTCTCTTCGATGGCGGCATTGGGTGCGGCCATGGCGCTGCCCCGGATGGCGCAGGCAGAGGAAGATGTCGATTCGATCTTCGACGTGCTGGCGCGCAACCGCGCGCTGCGCGACGCCGATCGGGGCGGCAACACGGCAGCGGCGATGCAGGCTGTCGACACCAACGAGCCGATCGTCTCCTTCGACACGCAGTTCAACTACCAGAGCGCGATCGCCCAGTACGAGCAGATCGTTGCGCAGGGCGGCTGGGAGCCGATGCCCAAGAACGCGCTCAACCTCGTGCTTGGCAACAGCCGCAATGCCGTGCCGGTGATCAAGCGCCGCCTCATGATCAGTGGCGACATGGCGCCCCAGGCGAAGATCGACGACCTGTTCGATCAGCCGATGGATGCCGGGGTCCGCCTGTTCCAGGCGCGGCATGGCCTTCTCATTACCGGCAAGATCGATGAGCCCACGCTCTACGCCATGGCGGTGCCAGCCGATTATCGGCTCAGCCAGCTGCGCCTCAATGCGATGCGCATCGAGCACCTCGCGCCGACGCTGAAGTCGGACCGCTACGTGCTGGTCAACATCCCCGCCGCGGTGATCGAGGCGGTGGAGGGCGGCACCGTGGCCCAGCGCCACACGGCGATCGTTGGCCGTGTCGAGCGCGCGACGCCGATCATGAGCTCCAAGGTCCACCAGGTTAAGTTCAACCCGTACTGGACGGTGCCCAAGAGCATCATCGAGAAGGACATCATCAAGTACATGAATGATGATCCAACCTATCTCACAAAGTACCGGATCCGGATTTTCGATGGCAAAGGCAACGAGATCCCGCCCGAAGCGGTCAACTGGCAGAGCAATGAAGCAGTGAAGTATACGCTGCGTCAGGACCCGGGCGGCGAGAACTCGATGGGTCACTGCAAGATCGACTTCTACAACCCCTACGACTGCTACCTGCACGACACGCCGCAGAAGGCCCTGTTCGGCGAGAACGCGCGCTTCCACTCCTCGGGCTGCGTGCGTGTCGAGAACGTCGACGAGCTGGCGGCCTGGCTGCTCCGCGACAACGGCGGTTGGGACCTCAACACCGTTCACGCCGCGTTCGAGTCGAACGAGAACATCAATGTGCCGCTCAAGGTGCAGGTGCCGATCCACACCACCTAC
This sequence comes from Pseudomonadota bacterium, assembly GCA_023427545.1. Lineage (GTDB taxonomy): Bacteria > Pseudomonadota > Alphaproteobacteria > Rhizobiales > Devosiaceae > JAEZBF01. The sequence continues at coordinate 2,606 of JAEZBF010000084.1, read as the reverse complement.
ATCTCTGCCTGGGCGAACCGGCAGGGCACGGTGAGCTTCCGCAGCGACGTCTACGACTTCGACCAGGCCGGCAAAGTCACCTTCGGCGACGCCTGACGTGATGGACCGCGGCGGCAAGTCCGGCGAGGTCCTCTTCGAGTTCAGGCAGTTCGGCACAGGAATGCGTGTCGCGGCGATCGATGCCGCGACGGGAACCGAGGTGGTGGTCATCGCTCCCGCCGCAGCTACCCCGCTTCAGATGCAAAGCCTTGCGCTTGCCAAGCTGCGGCGCAAGCTGGCGGAGACCGCCAAAGGCTGAGCCCAGATCGCTAATCGCACAGGTCGGGCATTGGAACTGTCTCCCGTCCCGGGCTGATACCGTACGAGCCCGTTTGGTGGGCGAGGATCAGCCACCGCCCATCCCGTTCCTGCCGCTCGAGAACGAACGTGGTTGACGACGAGTTCTCGTATGTTTGCGGGATCGCGGATGCGCAGAAGTAGCCGCGCTCGTCGACTTCCACTCGTGCAAAGTTGGTGTCGAGCCGAATGCCCTCGATGCGGTAGCGGAACATCTCCGCCCGCGCCGGGAGAGAGGTGTAGATGCGCGGCGGCAGGGCTGCCGAGCCGGTGTCGGGATAGTCGTAGTAGGGCGTCGAGTCGATGAAGCCGGTCGCGGTGAAGAGCTCCGGGCGGCCGTTTTCGGCCTTCTGGAGCTCGGCATACCAGTTCGCGACGACGGCGCCGATTTCCTCCGGCACTTCAGGCGCAGCCTGAGCTGGGGTCAGCCCGATCAGTACGGCCGCCGCGGCGCCCCTTCGAAGACGTGAGAACATCCCGCTCCCCCCCACCTACGACCCATCCGGAACGCTGGAGCGTTGGGGAGCCCGGGTCAAGCGCCGGGAGAAAAGTAGAAGCCGGGTGGTGCCCCCGCTTCCTGCGTTCTTTGCGCAACGAGCTGGTGGGGGACTTCACGGCTGCCACAAAGCCTGAGATAATCCGGCCGTTCGCGCGACTGGCGAGAAAGATGGGACACCATCGGGGAACGCGAACCTCAGCTGCCGCTCGCCTGGGCACCCACGATGCAAAAGGGAGCCCCACATGCCGATCACTCCACACGTTGACCATCGCAAGCTGCGCCGCCTTGGAATCGCCGCGGGGCGCGTGATAAGCCGCCCCACCGTCCACAGCTCGAATTCAGGGGAACGCCCATGAGCGCCGCCGCGTCCCTTCCGCTCTTTCCTCGCTTCTTCTCCAACACGCTGGCCGAAACCGACCCCGAAATCGCCGACGCGATTCGGCTCGAGCTCGGTCGACAGCAGCATGAGATCGAGCTGATCGCGTCCGAGAACATCGTGTCGCGCGCCGTCCTCGAGGCGCAGGGCTCGATCATGACCAACAAGTACGCCGAGGGTTACCCGGGCAAGCGCTACTACGGTGGCTGCCAGTACGTGGACATCGCCGAAACGCTTGCCATCGAGCGCGCCAAGCAGCTGTTCGGCGCGGGGTTCGCCAACGTACAGCCCAACTCGGGCTCGCAGATGAATCAGGCGGTGTTCCTCGCGCTGCTCAAGCCCGGCGACACCTTCATGGGGCTCGATCTCAACTCGGGCGGACACCTGACGCACGGCTCGCCGGTGAACATGAGCGGCAAGTGGTTCAACGTCGTCAGCTACGGCGTTAGGCGCGACAATCACCTGCTCGACATGGACGAGGTCGAGCGGCTGGCCCACGAGCACAAGCCCAAGCTCATCCTTGCCGGCGGCACCGCCTAATCGCGCATCTGGGACTGGAAGAAGTTCCGCGAGATCGCTGATTCGATTGGCGCCTACCTCATGGTCGACATGGCGCATATCGCCGGCCTCGTTGCCGGCGGCGTGCATCCCTCGCCGGTGCCGCACGCCCACGTCGTGACCACCACCACGCATAAGAGCCTGCGTGGGCCACGCGGCGGCATGATCCTCACCAACGACGAGGACATCGCCAAGAAGATCAACTCGGCCGTCTTCCCTGGCCTCCAGGGCGGTCCGCTCATGCACGTCATCGCCGCCAAGGCCGTGGCGCTCAAGGAAGCGCTGCAGCCCGAGTTCAAGTCCTACGCGCGACAGGTCGTTGCCAACGCCAAGGCGCTGGCCGCGACGCTGATGGAGCAGGGGCTCGACGTCGTCTCCGGCGGCACCGACAACCACCTGATGCTGGTCGACCTCCGGCCCAAGAACGCGACCGGCAAGCGCGCCGAAGCCGCGCTCGGGCGCGCCAACATCACCTGCAACAAGAACGGTATCCCGTTCGATCCGGAAAAGCCGTTCGTAACCTCGGGTGTGCGGCTCGGCACGCCGGCGGGCACCACACGTGGCTTCGGCGAAGCCGAGTTCCGCCAGATCGGCGAGTACATCGTCGAGGTGCTCGACGGCCTGCGCGAGGCCAACTCCGACGAGGGCAATGCCGAGGTCGAAGCGCGCGTCCGTGACAAGGTGCACGCCCTGACGGCCCGCTTCCCGATCTATTCCTGACGAGGAGCCTTCATGCGCTGTCCCTATTGCGGAAGCGACGACACGCAGGTCAAGGATTCGCGCCCGTCGGAGGACAGCAACTCGATCCGCCGCCGCCGTGTCTGCACGGTCTGTGGC
>JAEZBF010000010.1 GCA_023427545.1 Pseudomonadota bacterium | reverse complement strand
ACGCGGTACGACCGCGCCTATTGTCCGAGCGCCATCTGCACCCCGAGCCGCGCGTCGCTGATGACAGGCAAATACACAATGCGGCATGGGGTTTGGAACGTCGGCGTCAACACCGGCAATAACGTCGACTTCCTGTCACACCGGTTCGCCCGGGCCGGCTACCAGACCCGGCTCGTGGGCAAGGCACACTACGAAGCCTACAACGCTGACGCCAGCCTTTCGCGAGAGTCCAGTGCAGGCTATCGCGATGGCTACGGCGAGTGGACGGGGCCGTACTACGGCTTCGAATCCGTTGAACTGGCCCTCGGCCATGCGGCATGGGGGATTGCCGGCCACTACGGCGGCTGGGTGCGGAAGCAGTCGAGCAGCGCGGAAATGGAGCGCTTCCGCGAATTACGGCCAGCGGATGGAGCGCCGGAATTCGGCGGCAACGCTTACGACTGGGCACTGCCCACGCGCCTGACGAACTCGGTCTGGACCGCAGACCGCGCCATCGCCTTCCTCGAAGATGAACGCGACCCCGACCGACCGTTCTTCATGTTCGTCGGGTTCCAGGACCCCCATCACCCGCACTGCGTGCCGACCGACTACGGCAGCAAGGTCGATCCGGCGACGGTGCCGCTGCCGGCCTATGTCGAGGGCGAACTCGATCATATGCCGGAACACTTCCGGCTCGCTCGAGAAGGACGGCTTAAGGGCTCTGCGTACGCCCGGCGCTGGCCAGTCTCGGGCCAGCACGACGGCTTCGACTACCGACCTGTTACGGAGGAGTCGCAGAGGCTCGGCCGCGCCTACTACTACTCCATGGTCAAGCTGATGGACCATCAGCTGCTTCGGTTGTGGGCCGCCCTTGATGCTGCCGGACTGACCGAAGATACACTGGTCATTGTCACCAGCGATCACGGCGAGCTCCTCGGCGATCACGGCCTCTGGATGAAGGGACCGTTCCACTACGAGCAGCTCGCCCGAGTGCCCTTCCTCGCCATGGGGCCGGGGATCGCTGCTGGCGGCACCGAGCAGTCGCTGGTCAACCTCGTCGACGTCGCGCCCACCTGCCTTGCGGCCGCGGGACTGCCGTTCGCACCCGAGGAGATGGATGGCATCGATCTGCTCCGCGAGCGGCGGCAGACCGCAGACACGGTTCTGTGCGAAACGATCCTCGACTGGCAGGGCTTGATCTGCCGGTCGGTGATCGGCGAACGCTACAAGCTGACCTGGTACGCGAACTCTACGTCCGGGGAGCTCTTCGACCTCGAGCGGGATCCCGGCGAGACGCAGAACCTGTGGGGCGATCCGGCGGCTGCGCCGCTCAAGGCCGACCTGCTGAGCCAGCTCGCCAATCACGACACGCGGATGCAGGCCTCAGACAAGGAACGGATTGCCTATGCCTAACCGTCGACTGATCCCGATGGTGTCTGCATGAAAACCGTCCTCGCCTTCGGCGACAGCCTCACCTGGGGCGCCACTCCCGATAGCGGTGAGCGCCACGGCTACAGCGACCGATGGCCGAATGTCCTCGCGGCGGGGCTCGGTGGGATGGCACGGGTGGTGGAAGAGGGCTTAGGTGGGCGAACCACCGCCTACGACGACCTTACAGCGCCTTACGAGCGAAACGGCGCCCGTGTGCTGCCAATGCTGCTCACAAGCCATAGCCCTCTTGACCTCGTCATCATCATGCTCGGCTCGAACGACCTCAAGCCACAGATTTGCGGCAGTGTGTTCGGGGCAGCCCAGGGCATGAGCCGGCTCGTCGAGATTGTGCGGACGCTGCCGCTGAGCCTTATGCCCCTGCCGCAAGTTTTGGTAGTTTCGCCACCGCATTTTTGCCGCCGCTCCGACGGATCAGGGCCGCGCGGAGAGCGAGATGTGGAGGCGTCGCAGAGGTTGGCGGCGGCCTATCGCGAGGTCGCCGACGCGCAGCAATGCGCGTTTTTCGACGCCGCTACGGTGGCTACGGCTTCGCCGATCGACGGGGTGCATCTCGATGCGGAGCAGACACGGGCGATCGGTGCGGGCCTGGTCCCGCTTGTACGAGATCTGTTGAGCATCCGGTGAGGGCATGCGCATCGAGGAGACGGGCCGAGCCGGCTGGACGTTGCGCTTTGGTGGCAACCGCTACGACCTGAGCTTTGCCGAGGGCGAGTTGAGGAACACCTATTTCGGCCCTGATTTCGCCGGTGAGGTGGTCATCCTCCCGGATCATCATCAGAATTTCGACCAGCTCCGCGCCACCCGCCCGGAAGCGGCGGTCTACGTAGGCGCCAACCGCGACCGGCTGTTCTGGGACAGCGTCGAGGCCGAAACGTCCAAGGGCCGCCTGCGGCTGAGTCTCGCGACAAGTACGCTCCGCTGCGTGGTCGATTTCCACGTTGACGACGATACCGAGTCGCTGCGCCGGTGCACGACCCTGAGCGCCATTGGTGATGAGGAAGTCGAGCTCACGGGCGCCCTCAGCCTGTCACTGATGCTGGCCGAGCCGGTGCACCGTGCCACCTACCTCACCGGGCGCTGGGCCAACGAAACTCAGGTGCGCCGCGTCGTTCCCAGCGATACCCCGCTGATGCTCGAGAGCCGGTCCGGGAAAACGGGGTTCGAATACCAGCCTTACGTCGCGCTCGAGACTGCGACCGGCACGGTGGTTGTCGAGCTGCTGTGGTCGGGCAACTGGCATCTCAACTGCCGCACCCGAACTGCCGACTGCATCATAGCGGGCGGGCTGCCGGATGCCGGGCTGCGGCATGTCCTGGCGCCGGGCGAGAGCCGCGAACTGCCCGAGGCGCTTGTCGTCCGCGTCGCCGGTGATCTCGATCTTGCGACACAGCGGCTTCACGACATCCGCCGCCGTCTGCAGGTCGGCGACATCTCCGCGATCCCGGTGCAGTTCAACAGCTGGTACCCCTATCCCGGCGACCCCAATGTCGAGGACTTGAAGCGGCTCGCCGTCACAGCGCGCGAGCTCGGCTGCGAGGTCTTCGTGCTCGACGGCGGGTGGCACATCAACGAAAACGATACCGCCCGCGGCGATCCGTGGCAGTCGACCGGGGATTGGTTGCCCAATCCGCGTCTCTTTCCCAATGGGCTCGAGGAGCTTTCGGAATTCTGCCACGGACTGGGCATCCGCTTCGGCATCTGGTTCGAGCCCGAGGGGATCGGCGCCCCCTCGGGCCTGCGCACCCGCCATCCCGAGTGGCATCACTGGGTCCACGGCCGGGCGCCCAAGCCCGAGAATCGCGCTATTCTCAACCTCGGTGTCCTCGCCGCCCGCGAGCACGTCCTTGGAGTCGTGAGCGACATCGTGCGGCGGACCGGCGCCACCTGGATCAAGTGGGACTTCAACACCGACCTCGTCTCCGGTGGTTGGGCCGAAGGGCTGCCTGAAGAGCTGCGGCGCAAGGACCCCATCGTTGCCCACGTCGAGGGCGTGTACTGGCTCCAGGAGGAGCTGCGGAAAGCTTTCCCGCAGCTGATCCTCGAGATGTGCGCGAGCGGGGGAGGCCGATACGACGGGCGGATCCTTCGCCATGCCCACACCAACTGGATGAGCGACCAGGCCAACCCGTTGCGCAATCTCGCGATTCACTTCGGGTCGCAGAGGGCGCATCCGGCCAAGACGTGCAACGACTGGCTGATCGCCTGGCCGGCAGCGCATCACGTCCGCCACGGGGGCAGCGATCCGGACATGAGGGGCGACCTGCTGTTCCGCCTGCGCGTGGCGATGCTTGGGACTCTGGGGATCAGCGCCAAGCTCCAGCACTGGTCGGAGGACGAGATCGCGCTTTGCAGGGCCGGTATCGCCTGGTTCAAGCAGTACGCGCGGCCGGTCATTGAGGGTGGCGACCAGTATCTCCTCACCGAAGCGCCACCACTCGATGGAACGGGGGACTGGGCGGCTGCCTGGTACACCGCAAAAGACGGCTCAGCAGGCGTCGGGTTCGTCTTCCGGCTGCAAGGCGACGAGAGTAGCCGAGAGTTCCGCATCCCGGGGCTAGCGAGCGCCGGAACGTACCGGCTCGTACTGCAGAATGGCACGTCGCGCGAGGTCAACGGCCAGGAGCTCGCCGAGGGTGTAGCGTTCGAGCTTCCCGAGCATTTTACGAGCCAAGCGTTCCACGTCGAACGCTGCTGACCCGCTGGCGCCGCATCGATTCCGCTGACTCCGCGTTCGTGCTGTCGGACACTACGGAGGAACAATCGGTGGCATCGCGCAGCACGTTCGAGACACTCGCCCGGTTCGGCTATGCGGCCCGCGGCGCCGTCTACTTTCTCGTGGCGATGCTGGGCCTGTTCTCAGGGTTCGCCGGCGGCGGAGAGCCGAGCGCAAAAGGCGCACTGGGTAGCCTGCTCGGGGAGCCGTTCGGCCGCATCTTGCTCGGTGTCCTCGCGGTCGGGCTCTTTGGCTTTATGCTCTGGCGGTTGGTGCAGTCGCTCGGCAATGCGGACCATCGCAAGGGTGACGCGAAGGGCTGGCTTTCACGAGCCGGGCAGTTGGCCAGCGGAATAGCTTACGGTGCGTTGGCTGTAACCGCCGCCCAGATGGCGCTCGGCTCAGGCAAGAGCGGCGGAGACGAGCAGGTCGGACTGATTGCCTGGCTGATGTCGCTGCCGTTCGGCAACATCCTTGCCGGGTTGGCTGGCGCGGTGATCATGTTTGCCGGCGGCGCGCAAGTTTATCAGGGGCTCTCCGGCAAATTCAAGAAACGGCTCGAGCTGCCGGCTGATCGCGAGAAGATGCTGGGACCGATCTGCACCTATGGGCTCGCTGCGCGCGGCGTGGTGTTCGCGATTATCGGCGGCTTCCTGATCTATGCGGCGTTCACGTACGACCCGCAGAAGGCCGGCAGTGTCCCGGAGGCGCTGGACTGGGTGCGCTCGCTGCCGTTTGGCGCTGCCCTCTACGTCGCTGTGGCCGTGGGGCTGCTTGCCTACGCCGCCTATGGGATGATCCAGGCGCGGTACGGCAAGGTCAGAGCACCCAGCGTGGGCGAGATAAAGGAAGTCGCCGCCGGCGCGTAAGCTCCGTTTGAGCGCAGTGCTGCCGAGGCCCCGGCAGCACCGCACGTGACTTCAGGATCGGACGCTCGCTTCTTCGCCGGCAATGACCGTTTCGAGTTGCGTGAACTGCTCGTCCCAGCAATCCATGCTTCCCGAGCCCATTGCTTCGTTGAGGGCTTCCTTCGAGGGGTAAAGCTCGCGCACGGTCACGTGGGTTGCGTTGTTGCTTTCCTCGAACGTCACCGTGGTGACCTGCCCCGCTTCTCCGGCTTCTTCGTTGGTCCACACGAGCCGGGTAGGGGGAACGACCTCGAGATAGCGGCCAAAGAAGGCCATGGGCTGTTCGAATGAGGGGTGACGCATTTCCAAGCGATATGAGCCGCCGGCGCGCACGTCGGCCTCGAAAGCGGCGATTGAGAGCCCGTGTGACTGCGGCGCCCACCAGCGCTGAAAGAGCTCCGGCCTTGACCAGGCCTGAAACACGATCCGCGCCGGGGCGGCAACGGTCCGCGTCACAACGATCTCCCGGTCGGACGTTCGCCTGACCTTGGTCTGCGCTTTTCCCTCAGCTTGTGCTGCTGCGATCATCGATCTTCTCCTTGTGTTTGAGTTCCTCGACGACCTTATCCAGTTCGTCGAAACGGGACGCCCAGAGCCGGCGGTATTGCTCGATCCAGGCC
>JAEZBF010000412.1 GCA_023427545.1 Pseudomonadota bacterium | reverse complement strand
GCGCCGCGCAGCTCGCGGTAGCGCAGGCGGAAGCGCCCGATCAGCTCCTCCACCCCGGTATAGATGTCGGCGCAATCGAATGTCGTGATCCCCGCATCGGCGAAGGCGATCATGTCGCCGACCGGATCGGGGCCGCGCAGCTGGCCGTGGCCGGTGGCAAGCTGCCAGCCGCCGCGGATCACGCGCGAAATCTCGTAGTCTGGCGCGAGCTTCACCCGCGGCATGGCAACAGGGTCAGTCATGGTCGAGAGGCACTGCCGTCGTTTGGGCGTGGGAGAAGCGGCGCCGGCCGATCCGGGTGATCTTGAGGCGCGTGCTGCAGTTGGGGTCGGGACAGGCGATTTCGCTGTCGGTGGTCATCCAGTCGTTGGCGTCGGTCGGGCGCTGCTTGGCGGCAAGCAGCGGCAGCACGGCGCCGAGGGAATAGATCGAAAACCCCTGCCCCGGCGGGAGGTGGAGCATTTCGCCGCGGAGCTCGAAATGATCCCCGGGCTGCGCGCCGCAATAGATCGCCCCGCCGGGAGGCGCCGTGACCTCCACCCTCAGATCGTAGAGATCGAACGAGTCGTCGCCCCCGTGGGCCATCGCAGCGCCATCCTTCCCTGCCGGCGCACATAGTGTAAGAACTGCTCCCGCATCAGCAATTGGAATCTTTTGGTCGCACTGGATGGCGCCCTCCCCTTCCATGCCCGAGGACGTCGCTCCGCTTGAGGCTATCGGGCTCGCCAAGGTCTTCGGCGGGCTCAAGGCCGTGGACGACATGTCGATCCGGCTCGGGCGCGGCGAGATGCTCGGGGTGATCGGACCCAACGGGGCGGGCAAGACAACGCTGTTCAACTTGCTTGCGGGCAGCATCCGTCCCGATCGCGGCACCGTGCTGGTCGCTGGCCGCGACGTCACCGCGTCGACGGCGGATCGCCGCATCGGCCAGGGAATTGGACGAACTTTCCAGATCCCGCGTCCCTTCGCCGAAATGACGGTGCTGGAGAACGTCCTCACGGGCGCGCAGCGCCAAGGCGGCGAGCGCGTGTGGATGAACCTGCTCCAGCCCGGCCGCGTTGCGGCCGAGGAGCGCGCCGCGGTCGAGAAGGCCCGCGGGCTGCTGTCGTTCGTGACCCTCTCCGCGCTGGAGGGCGAGCCGGCCCGCGTGCTGTCGGGCGGACAGCGCAAGCTGCTCGAACTCGCCCGCGTCCTCATGGCCGACCCCGACGTGATCCTGCTCGATGAGCCGGCGGCGGGCGTCAACCCGAGCCTGCTCGAGTTCATCATCGACCGGCTGCTCGAGCTCAAGCGGCAGGGCAAGTCGATCCTGTTGATCGAGCACAATATGGACGCCGTGGCCCGGCTCTGCGGCCGCGTCGTGGTCATGGCCGGGGGCCGCTACCTCACCGAGGGCAGGCCGGAAGCCGTGGCGCGCGACCCTGCTGTGATCGACGCCTATCTCGGCGGAGTGGCGGCATGACCGCCCAGACGGTGCTCGCGACGGCGGGACTGATTGCCGGCTACGAGCGTGGTCTGCCGATCGTGCGCGGCATCGATCTGCGGATCCGGCGCGGTGAGCTGGTGGTCGTCCTCGGCCCCAACGGGGCGGGCAAGTCGACGTTCGTGAAAGCAATCGCCGGGCTGGTGCCGATCCACGCCGGAACCATCTCGATGGACGGCATCGAGGTGACCCATGTGCCGGCGCACGAAAAGGTGCGGCACGGGCTCGCCTTCGTGCCGCAGACCGAGAACGTGTTCGCGACCATGTCGATTGCCGACAATCTGCGGCTCGCCGCGGACATCCTGCCGCGCAGCGAGCGCGAGAAGCGTATCTCCCAGCTCCATGGCATGTTCCCAGACCTCGCCGAACGCAGCAACCGCCGCGCCGGTGCGCTCTCGGGCGGGCAGCGGCAGATGCTGGCGATCGCCCGCGCGCTGATGGTGGAACCCAAGGTGCTGATCCTCGACGAGCCGTCGGCCGGGCTGTCCCCGAAGATCGTCGGCGAGGTCTTCGCCCGTCTGCGCACGATCGTTGCGAGCGGGGTGACCATCGTCCTTGTCGAGCAGAACGTGAAGGCGGCACTCGCGGGCGCCGACCGCGCCGGCATCCTGGTCGAGGGGCAGCTGCGGCACGAGGGCAGCGCCGCCGGGCTCGCTGACGATCCACTGGTCGCCGAGCTCTATCTCGGCGCGCGGCGCGAACGGACGGGCGCGCCGGCATGAACCCGCAGGCGCTCATGGACGGCCTCGTCGCCGGCTCGATGATCGGGCTCGGTGCGGTCGGCATCACCCTCACCTACTCGATCCTGCGCTTCGCCAACTTCGCGCACGGCGAGCTGATCTCGTGGGGTGCGTACCTCGCGTTCGCCGTCTCGGCACTGCTCGGCGCCAGCGTCGGCTGGCTCACCGCGCCGCTTGCGCCGTTCTCGTGCGGCTGGGCCCTGCCGATCGCCGCGGTCGCGGCGGTGGCGCTGAACGCAGCGCTCGCCCTGATCGTCGACGGCCTGCTCTTCAGCCGGTTGCGCGCGCGCAACAGCACCGTGATCATCATGGTCATGGCGAGCTTTGGCGCGGCACTGACGCTGCGCAACGTGCTCGAGTTCATCTTTACCGGGAAGCCGCAGTACTACACCGATGCCCTGCAGATCGCGATCCGCATCGGCGGCGGGCTCAAGGCGACGCCCGACCAGCTCCTCGCATTGGCGGTTGCGCTGGTCGTCGCGGGCGGGGTCCATCTGCTGATCACCCGGACCGCCATCGGCCGCGCCATGCGGGCAGTCAGCGAGAACCCGCAGCTCGCGGGGCTTGCCGGCGTCAACGTTCGCGGCGTCATCCGGATCGTGTGGGTGCTCGGCGCCGGCCTGGCGGCGGTTGCCGGCGTGATCGCCGGCCTCCTCATCCAGATCCGCCCGCAGATGGGACTCGACCTGCTCCTGCCGCTGTTCGCCGCCGCCATCCTCGGCGGCATCGGCAGCGTGCCCGGGGCGATGATCGCGGGGCTCATCATCGGCATCACCGAGGCCGCAGCGGTCGTGGCGGTCGGCGCCCAATGGCGCGCGGCGGTGAGCTTCGTGATCCTCGTCGGGGTGCTCCTCTTGCGTCCGCGCGGG
>JAEZBF010000409.1 GCA_023427545.1 Pseudomonadota bacterium | reverse complement strand
TCGCGGTACTGACCATCGCGGTCACAAGGCCGATCGCTGCCGGGGTGAGGACCTTTGCGCGCATCATCATGCACTCCTTTGCCCATGATTAGGGAGTGCAGAGACTCTGACGCCCGGTGCCGTCAGTCCTGTCCCTCCGTCGAAAGAAATCGAAACAGATGTAAATGGTGGCTCACCAGGCGGAGTGTCGCTCGGCGCAGTTGAGCGGCGTCGCCACGTCGCGATCGAGCGATCGCCGTCTCTAGTTGAGACCGGCCATCCTCAGGCCCTCGATAAATCGGGCGCGATCCTCGGGACGCACGAGGGAATGGTATCGCTCCACCCAATCCGCGCTGAGCGATGGCATTACGCGTTTGGCTTCAGAGAGCGCGTGGCTGGCGGAGTCGATGTCGCCTGCGAGACCGGCGGTCGCCGCCATAGCGGTCAAGGCCGCGAAGTATTCCGGCCGCAGTTCGACGGCGCGACGCTCGTAGGCAACGGCCTCCGCGTAGCGTGCCGCCAGGAAGTGGCAGAGCCCGTAGTTATAGAGAATGGGCGGCTCGGTGACATCGCGGGGGCTGAGGCGCGTGGAAATGGCCAGGTGGCGCATCGCTTCATCGATGAGCCCGGCGTTGGTGTAGGCACATCCAAGCAACATCTCCGCCCGAGCGAAGTTCGGGTTACGCGCCAAGGAGGCATTCAACTCCTCGATGGCCTGGTTCGTGCGCCGCGAGGCCGCATAGGCGAAGCCAAGCGAATGGTGCCCCCAGGGATCGTCGGGATCGAGCATGATCGCTTGTCTCGCCGATTTCAGCGCCGCGGCTATTTCGACGTCGTAGTCACCCTTGCCGTGGTGAACGCGGACGCAGTGGACCCAGGCGATCAAGGCGTGCGCGAGCGCATATCCGGGATCCAACGCGACCGCACGCCGCAGCAGGCTCAACCTTATCTCGCCATCGCTGTCACCGACGCCAGAGGCGAACGACCACGCACGAACCACGCAACTCCACGCGTCGAGGCTTTCCGTCGCCCTCGTCTTCACACGCAGATTTTCGGCCGCGTAGAGTTTCCCCTCGAGGGTTGCGGCGATGCTGGCCGTGATCTCGTCCTGCACGGTGAAGATATCGGCAACCGGCCGGTCGTAGCGTTCGCCCCAGATGTGGTTTCCCGAGCTCGCATCGATGAGCTGGGCAGTCACGCGCAACCGGTCGCCGGCCCTGCGCACGCTGCCCTCCAGCAGGTAGCGCACGCCAAGTTCCAGCGACACTTCGCGGACGTCTGGCGTCTTGCCCTTGTAGGCGAGGGTCGTATTGCGTGCGTTGACGAAGAAGCCGCGCAGCCTCGACAGGGCGGTGATGAGGTCCTCGGTGATCCCGTCGGCGAAATAGTCCTGCTCCGGATCGCCGCTCATATTCTGAAACGGCAGCACGGCAATCGACGGCGTCCCTTCCGCTGTCCTCGGCTCATCGCAAGGCAGCCGGTAGCCGATGCGCGGCACAGTTGCGATCCAGTCGCGGCCATCGGGCCGATTACCGAGGAGTTTGCGCAGAATGCCGATCTGGACCGTGAGGTTGGCCTCTTCCACCGTCAAATCAGGCCATGCGGCTTCCAGAAGAGCCTGCCGGCCCACGGTGGCGCCCTTCGCCTCGACCAAAGCAGCCAGCAGAGCCGCACCGCGCGCGTTGAGGCTCACTGGCTCGCGGTCGCGGGTCAGCGACATAAGCGTTGCATCGAAACTGAACGGACCGAAGGAAGTGTTCGGCATCGTCACCACGTTCCGCGATCTTGCTCAGCTGCCTACCTGGCCGACATTCTTGGGTTGACCGATTATGGAACCTCAGATTGAGCCAATCCTATTCCCCCATCAAGGCGGATTGCAGACCGCACACGAAGGCGCTCTATTCCGGCCGAACACCATGGCAGCGCAGTATCCAGGGGTTGCGCCACCACTGCGTCTCGGCCTGGCTCCACGTGCCGTCCAAGACGATCACGCCCTCGATGCGACGGAGGATCGCCTCCGGCTTTCCCTCACTAGCCCGCCCCCTCTCTAAAGCACCATGTCAGACTTCGCCCGCCTGCACCGGTGTGGTAGGCTCGATGCTCCACGCGGGGGGCAAGCAATGATAGGCGCAAAGCTGGAGTACGACTGGGCTGACTCTGACGTGTACGAGAGTTTTATTGGCAGATGGAGCGAGCGATTGGCTCCAGCCTTCCTCGCCCGGGCCGGAACTGCTGCGAACACTCGCGTGCTGGATGTGGGCTGCGGCACGGGCGTCCTGTCGAAAGCGCTGGCGGAGGCGGGGGCGCGGGTGACCGGTGTGGATGCATCGGACGCATATCTGGAGGGCGCGCGCCGTCGCCGATCTCACCCCAACATCGCGTATGAGTCCGGGGACGCCCGGAACCTGCAGTTCGACGATGACGCGTTCGACGCGGCGGTGTCCTCGCTGGCCCTCGATGTCATCTCGGAGATCGAACAGGTCGTCGCTGAGATGAAGCGCGTCACTCGCCCGAGCGGGGTGGTCGCGTCGGCGCTGACCGACTTCTTCTTCGGCATGCCCGCCTTCGACCTCGTCATCAACACGGGCGCCGTGCTCGAACCTTCGTTCGCATCTCTGCGGACCGTGCGGTCGGGGCGCAAGCTCTTCTGGCCCGGCGGCCAGGCGGCGCTCTGGCGGAAAGTCGGCCTCACCGACGTGACGGAGGTGCCCGTCGTCGTCGACTGCGAGTACGCATCCTTTGCGGATTTCTGGTCGACGTTCACCGACGGCCCGACCAGCACCCCACGCACGATGATGGCGCTTTCGGCCGAGGCGCGCGGCGCGATCGAGCAGCATGTTCGCGACGGATACCTGCTCGGCCTGCCGGATGGTCCGCGGTCATTCCCGATGGTGTGCCGCGTGGTGCGGGGCGTGGTCCCGGCCTGAACCGAGGGGCGGAACCGGCTGGCTCGTCGTCCCCGGCTCGCCTACTTCTGCCTTCGCCGCCAATCCCGCTTCTTCGGCCTTGGCGCCAGTTCCGGGTGATCCTTCTGCAGCTGACGAAACCGCGTCAGCATCAGCTCGAAGCTCGCGCCCAGCGCCGCCTCGATCTCGGGCTTCTTTTCCAGCCTGGCGATCAGCATGCCGGCGGCTTCGAGGGTGGAGAGGCCCTCGCGCCGCGGCTCCTTGCGCAGGTTGCCGTAGCGCGAGGGAGATTTGGGCTCGAGGATGATGCGGCGGCAGCGCAGCATCCAGGGATTGCGCCACCACAGCGTCTTGGCCTGGCTCCACGTGCCGTCGAGGACGATCACGCCCTCGATCTTACGCAGGACGTCGTCCTGCCCCTCGGCGGCCGCCGTGCCGCTGCGATCGAGCACCACGACATCGCGCCCTGCAGCGATCTCGGCAGCGTTGGACGAACCGAGATAGAGGATCGCCCAGCGCTGCGGATCGGCCTCCCGACCGAGCACCTTGCTCAGCGACGGCCAGGACATGCCGACCTTGAGCTGCGCGTTACTGAAATGCTGGACGGTGAGCCGCGCCGTTCCGAGCGCCCGGTCCTGCTCCTGCGGGTGCTGCAGGATCATCAGCGCGATGCGGTTCTCGATCGGGGTGACGGTGTCGCAGATGCAGAGCGGCAGCGGCTTGCCGCAGCGCGGGCACTCGGGGATCGCTTGTTCGTTCATCCGCCCGGCGTCGGCCACGCAGCCCGCGAAGTCAAGGGCGCCGCCACCCTTGCCTCCCTCCCCCTTGCGGGGAGGGTAGCGCAGCCGGGGTGGGGTACGCCTCTGGGCACGGCCTCGCAGTCGGCGCTCCTCTCCCGTTTACGGGGGAGGGGGACCAGCGAAGCTGGTGGAGGGGGCGGCCCCACGCACCGGGCCGGGGTTGTGTCTCCGCGGTACCCCCCCGGCCCAGCGCACCAGCGCAAGCGGCCGCCCCCTCCACCGCCTGCGGCGGTCCCCTTCCCCCGCTGTCGCGGGAGAGGAACCCGACTGTCGGACACCGACTTATCCACCCTCCTCGCACCCCGTGCTAAACCCCTCCCGCCCTGCAGCACGAGCGCGGTTGCAAACGAGCAGTCGGTTGCGGGGCATTGGGTGGGTGGCGGTCGCGCTGCCCCAGACGTTCCGACGGAGCCCGCCGATGAGTGAACCTGCATCGGGGTCTCGAACTGCCTGGACCAGTGCCGGTCCGGGAACAGCGGAAGCCTTGCGGGCGGCATTGCCCCCTGGCACCGGCAACGGTTCGAACCGTAGAGCTCAAGTTGATCCGGACGAAGCCGGAACGGTCTGGACGACCCGATAGCGCGGTGGGGCTGACGCCCTTGCTCCGGCC
>JAEZBF010000375.1 GCA_023427545.1 Pseudomonadota bacterium | reverse complement strand
GATGATCGGCTTGATGTACTTGGGGTTCTCGAGCACGGTCCCGTAGTTCGTCTCGATCCCCCAGATCGCCGCCAGCAGGTACGGGTCGACGCCGTACTTCTGCCCCACCGCCTCGAACAGCGCGGCGTTCGCCTCGACCCCGGCCCGTCCGTTGGCGAGGCGTTTGTCGGTGACGCGGACGTCGATGTATTCCCAGATCGGGGTCGCGAACTCGGGCTGGGCGACCACCAGGTCCTTGATCTCGGGGTCCGGTGTCAGTCCACGCGTCGCAGCGTCATAGACCGCAGGTTTGATGCCGGCGGCGACCGCGGTCCATTTGAAGTGCTTGATGAAATCCGGGAACGGCTCGGTCGGCACCGCCATCGCCGGCGCGACGCAAAGAAGCGATGCCAGAACCGCCAATACCCGGATCATGCCGCGCCCTCCCCGCCTCGAATCGGGCGAGTGTAGGGCCTATCGGTTCCTTGTGGCGAGATAGCGTTCCCATTCATAGGCGTGGGTGACGATCTCCTCGAGATCGTCGTGCTTGGGTTGCCAGCCCAGCAGCTGGCGCACCTTCTCCCCCGTCGCCGTGATCGAAGCCGGATCGCCCGGCCGCCGCGGCCCTTCGTCGGCCCGGAAGTTCACTCCCGACACCCGCCGCACCGTGTCCACCACCTGCCGCACCGAATAACCCTGGCCATAGGCGCAGTTGAGCGTGGTGCTCGCGCCCCCGCCCCGCAGGTGGTCGAGCAGCAGTGCATGGGCCGCGATCAGGTCCGTGACGTGGATGTAGTCCCGCACGCAGGTCCCGTCGGGCGTCTCGTAGTCCGTGCCGAAGATATCCATCTTCTCGCGCTGCCCGAGTGCCGTCTGCGCCGCGACCTTGATCAGGTGGGTGGCGAGCGGCGTCGATTGCCCGCTCCGCTTCTGCGGATCGGCGCCGGCAACGTTGAAATAGCGCAGCACGCCATAGGTCAGCGGGTGCGCCGCGGCGACGTCCGCCAGCATCCACTCGGTCATCAGCTTCGACCGGCCATAGGGCGACATCGGGTTGAGCGGCGTGTCCTCGACTACTGGCGCGAGCCCGGTCATGCCGTAGACCGCCGCCGTCGACGAAAACACGAAGTGCTTCACGCCGCCGTTCACCGCCGCCTCGATCAGGTTGCGAGAGGTCGCGGTGTTGTTGGCATAGTACTTGAGCGGATTCGTCACGGACTCCGGCACCACGATCGAGCCGGCAAAGTGCACGATCTCCGAAATCCCGTGCTTCCGGAGCAGCCCGCCGACGAGCTCAACGTCGCCGGCGTTACCCTCCACCAGCGTCGCGCGGTGGTCGATGGCCCAGTCGAACCCCGTGGTCAGGTTGTCGAGGACGACCACGTCCTGGCCGGCGTCGCAGAAGTTGAGCACCATGTGGCTGCCGATGTAGCCCGCGCCGCCCGTTACCAGCACAGTCATATGTCCGCCCTCGCCGATCTTTCACTTTGGAAATGCTAAGCCACACGGGCGTTGATATAGCCTTACCCGCATTTCCTCCGTTCAGAGAGTAACGATATGGCCGACCGTGTGCGAACCGCGGTATTCCCAGTAGCGGGCCTTGGCACCCGTTTCCTTCCCGCCACCAAGGCGATGCCCAAGGAGATGCTGACCGTCGTCGACCGGCCGCTGATCCAGTACGCGGTCGACGAGGCCCGCGAGGCCGGGATCGAGCACTTCGTCTTCGTCACCGGCCGTAACAAGGGCGTCATCGAGGATCACTTCGACCGCCAGTACGAGCTCGAGGCGACGCTCGCCGGCCGCGGCAAGACAGAAACGCTCAACCAGCTGATCGAGGAAGTGCCGATCGCCGGCCAGACCAGCTTCACCCGCCAGCAGGAGCCGCTTGGGCTCGGCCATGCCGTCTGGTGCGCCCGCCAGCTCGTCGGCAACGAACCGTTCGCCCTGCTCCTGCCCGACATGGTCTTCCGCGCCAAGCCGGGCGTGCTCAGGCAGATGATGGATGCCTACGAGGTCACCGGCGGCAACATCATCGGCGTCGAGGAGGTCGACCCCGCCGACGTCTCCCAGTACGGCATCGTCGCCCGCGGCGAAGGGCCCGACTCCGGCTTCCGCATCACCGGCATGGTGGAAAAACCCAAGCCCGCGGATGCCCCGTCCAACCTCTTCATCTCGGGCCGCTACATCCTACAGCCCGAAATCTTCGACATCCTCAGCGGCCAGACCAAGGGCGCCGGCGGCGAGATCCAGATCACCGACGCCATGCACGTCCTGATGCGGACCCAGAGCTTCACCGGCGTGAAGTACCAGGGCCGGGTCTACGACTGCGGCAGCAAGCTCGGCTTTCTGACAGCCAACGTCGTCTTCGCCCTCGACCGCCCTGATCTCGCTGACGATTTCCTGGAAGAAATCCTCAACATCCTCCCCAAGACCCAGCGCCAAACCGGCTCCTGAGGCCGAGGCTCCCAATGCTCTGGCCGTAACCCTAATGGCGAACCTGTCGAGCCACGAGCCGCGAACCACGAGGGCGCGCCGCCGATCTCTCAGTCAGCGCCTTCTCCCCTTGAGGGAGAAGGTGGCCGAAGGCCGGATGAGGGTCCCTCAGTCACCGCTACCCCATCCCCACGCCCCCGGGCGTGCGAC
>JAEZBF010000362.1 GCA_023427545.1 Pseudomonadota bacterium | reverse complement strand
GGCGTAGACGATCGGCTTGAACGAGGAGCCCGGCTGGCGGTTCGACACGGTCGCCCGGTTGAACTGGCTCTTGCCGTAATCCAGGCCGCCGACCATGGCGCGAATCTGCCCGTTCGGCTCGGTCACGACCATGGCGCCTTCATGGACCTTGTACTGATCGCCCTGGTCGCGGATCGTCGAAGCGATGGCGTCCTCGGCGTACTTCTGCAGGACGGGGTCGACGGTCGTGCGGACAACGAAGCTGCTCGCCGTCGTGCCCGACTGGGCAACGATCTTCTTGGTCTCCTCGAAGGCGTAATCGAGGAAGTAGTTCGGCGAGTTCGTTTCCGCCTTGCGGTCGACCGGCGTTGCCGGGTTCCGCCTGGCGGCCGTGACCTGGCCCTCGGTCAGGAAGCCGGAATCGACAAGGTTGGTCAGAACCAGGTTGGCGCGCGCGCGGGAGGCGCCGAGGTCGACGAGCGGGGAGTAGTTGGTGGGCGCCTTGAACATGCCCGCCAGCATCGCCGCTTCGGCGAGGGTCACGTCGGTGATCTTCTTGCCGAAGTAGTACTCGGACGCCGCCGCGACGCCGAAGGCGCCGCCGCCCATATAGGCCTTGTCGAAATAGAGCTTGAGAATCTCGTCCTTGGTGTAGTGGGTCTCCAGCCAGACCGCGAGGAATGCCTCCTTGATCTTGCGCTCGAGAGTACGCTCCGAGGATAGGAAGAGGTTCTTGGCGAGCTGCTGGGTGATCGAGGAACCACCCTGCGTGCCGTTGTCGCCTTGCGCGTTGTTGACGAGGGCGCGCAGCGTCCCGACGATATCGACGCCGAAATGGTCGTAGAACCGCCGGTCCTCGGTCGCGAGCGTGGCCTTGATCAGGTAATCCGGAAGCTTGTCGAGACTGACGGAGTCGTCGGTGCGGATGCCGCGCCGCCCGACCTCCTGGCCGTAGCGGTCCAGGAACATCACAGAGATGTCCTCTGCCTTGTTGAACTTGCCCGAAGCGGTGGCCTGGAACGCCGGCAGCGCCAGTGCCGTCGTCAGCACCATGCCGATAACGCCGAGCGACAGCCCGTCGGAGAGCAGCTCGACAAAAATGCGCCGGAAACCGCTGACATGGAAAATCGACATAAAGTCCTGAAAACGGGTGTAGACGCGGCCTAGCGCCTGCCAGAACTCGTACATTGCCGAATCGAGCCAGGCGTCGGCATCGAGCCACCGGGCCTTTTTTTGGCGTTTCTCTTTTTGGTAGAAGGGATCTTGCACGAGGTGCCTCGGGGCGTTTGGCCGGCCGAATCTAAGCCGCCGCGGGCGAAACGCATAGCGGCTCGCTGCTATATGATTGCCGCACAAGGCGACGCAAGCGCCGGCGGCCGGAGAAGGTGATGCCGTTCTGGGAAGAAAAGACGCTCGCGCAGATGTCCACCGAGGAGTGGGAAGCGCTCTGCGACGGCTGTGGCCGGTGCTGCCTGATCAAACTCGAGGACGAGGATACCGGGGATCGCTTCACCTCCGACGTCGGCTGCCGCCTGCTCGATGGGGCGACCTGCCGCTGCAAGGACTACCCCAACCGGCTGAGCGTCGTGCCCGACTGCATCAAGCTCAGCCTCGAGAACGTGACCGAACTGCCCTGGATCCCGAAAACCTGCGCCTACCGGCGGCTGGCGGAGGGCAAGGGGCTGGCGTGGTGGCACCCGCTGGTGTCGGGCGACCCCGAGACCGTGGCCGCGGTCGGCGTATCGGTGCGCGGCCGCATCTTCAGCGAGGACGACGTCCCGCCCGATGAGTGGGAGGAGCACGCCGTGGACTGGACCGAGTGGGAACCGCCCGACTCGCTCTGAGGCATTTGAGGTAAATCGCTGCCCGGGCGCCGCCGGCTTGGTAACGCGCGGCGGCTACCTTCGCTGTCCCGTTACGGGACAGCGGCACCACGAATTATTAACCGAAACCAACAGAGCGGTTCGAGATCGCTTCAGCCGCGCGGCGCTAGACCTCTCCCCATCGGAAACGAACACGCACCTTTTGGGGGACAAGATGAACCTGCTCAAGATCACCGCCATCGCCGCCACCGCCTTCGCCCTTGCCGCGGTTCCGGCCTTCACCGCGCCGGTCCGCGCCGGCCAGATCCCGGCCAGCGTCACCCCCGCCGGCCAGTGGGAGACCGACAGTGGCGAGTCCCGCTACGAGATCAAGTTCTGCGGCGACGGCACCCAGATCTGCGCCACCCTGACCTGGCTGCGCGAGGATGTGCGGACTCCCGAGAACATGGCCTACCTCAACAAGCAGGTGGTGACGGGCGCCAAGAAAACCGCGCCGGTCAAGTGGGAAGGCAAGGTCGTCTACCAGGGCGACACCTATAGCGGCGCGCTGACCATGCTGGGCAGCAACAGGATGCGGATGGCCGGCTGCAAGGGCATCGCCTGCGAAAGCATGATCTTCAACCGCATCTAGTCCCGGCTTCACAGGATTGCGCTAGGGCCCGCTGACCGGCGGGCCTTTTTGCATTTTCGGGGCGTTGCCGCTAAGAGAGCCGCCCCGCCGCGGGACCCCGCGGTGCTTTCATCTACCCACCAATGCCGGGAGCGAAGGAATGGCGCGCCATTGCGGCCTCGACTTCGGCACCTCCAATTCGACGCTGGCAACGGTGCGCGACGGGCGGCCGCGACTGCTCGCACTCGAAGATGGCCGGCCGACCATTCCGAGCGCGATCTTCTTCCGTTTCGAGGACGGACAGCCGGTGTTCGGGCGCGCGGCGATCGCCGAGTATGTCGGGGGCACCGAAGGGCGGATGATGCGCTCGCTCAAGAGCGTTCTGGGCAGCGCGCTGTTCGCGGAAAGAACCCGCATCGGCCGTAAGCTGCTGCCCTTCGGCGACATCCTCGGGACCTTCGTGGGGCACCTCAAGACGCGGGCGGAGACGGAGGCCGGCGCGGGGCTCGACAGCGTCGTCGCCGGCCGGCCGGTGCGGTTCGTCGACGACGACGACGCGGCGGACGCGGCGGCCGAGGCGCAGCTGGTTGCGGCGGTGAAGTCGGTGGGCTTTGCCCACGTCGAGACGCAGTTCGAGCCGATCGCGGCGGCGCTCGACTACGAGCTGACGCTGAGCGAGGAGCGGCTGGCGCTGGTTGCGGACCTCGGCGGCGGCACCTCCGACTTCACGGTGATCCGGCTCTCGCCGGAGCGCTCGCGGGCGGGCGACCGCAAGGCCGATATCCTTTCGACCGCCGGCGTGCACGTGGGCGGGACCGACTTCGACCGGCGCCTGGCCCTGACCATGGTGATGCCGCACCTCGGACAGGGGACGCCCACGGCGGACGGCAAGCGCCTGCTGCCGCAGGGGCCATACTACGACCTTTCGACCTGGCACCGGATCAACCGGCTCTACACCCGCGAGGCGCTCTCGGAGCTGCGCCAGACGTGGCGCGAGGCGGCGATCCCCGAGCCGGTCGAACTGATGATCGCGATCATCGAGGACCGGCAGGGGCACAACCTGCTCGGCGCGGTGGAAGAAGCCAAGATCGCCCTGTCGGACGAGTCGGCGACGGCGTTCCGCTTCCCGGTGCGGGAACGGGCGGTGGCCGATACGTTCTCGCGCGGTGACTTCGACGCGGCGATCAGCGAGCAGGTGCAGCGGATCGGCACGACCATGGACGAGACGCTGCGGCGGGCGGGGGTGGCGGCCAGCGCCATCGACACGCTGATCCTCACCGGCGGCTCGGCCAAGGTGCCGCGCATCGAGGCGCTGTTTGCCGCGCGCTTCCCGCAAACGGAGATCGCGCGCACCGATCCGTTCGGCAGCGTGGGGTTGGGACTGGCGATCGAAGCCGGGCGGCGGTTTGCGTGAAGTTATCCACGCGTGACGGCGGTGGTGTATGGTGGGGCTATGGTCGCAGAAGTGGGGCTGTCGCAGCAGGAGTTGCCGCCTTTGTCGCTTGAACATACATTTGGGCCTTGCGGCGCGGTGCCGCGCTACGAGGTCCGGTGACGTGGCCAGGCGAAGCTTCACGGTAAGAGCCATCTGGGACCCGGAGGCTGGTGTCTTCTACTCGGAGAGTGACATCGTCGGCTTTCACATCGAGGCGGAGACGCTGGACGCGTTCGAGGCTCTGATCGTGGAACTGGCGCCGGGCCTTGTTCTTGAGAACCACATCTCCAAGGCGGACTTGGCGAGCGCGACGATCGTAGATG
>JAEZBF010000271.1 GCA_023427545.1 Pseudomonadota bacterium | reverse complement strand
GGTGAGCCTGTCGAACCACGAGGGCGCGGCACCCCCACCGCCCGGATACCTCCCATGGACGTCTTTGCCACCTTTCAGTCCCGCGTCGCCGAGGCGCTCAGGGCCAGCTTCCCCGAAGCGACCGATGAGGTCCTCGCGCGTCTGGTGGTCGAGCCGCCGCGCGACCCCGGTCACGGCGATCTTTCGTCCAACGCGGCGATGGTCGCGGCCAAGCCGCTGGGCAAGTCGCCGCGTGAGATTGCTGCTGCGCTCGCCGAGCGCTTCCGCGGCGATCCGGATGTAACGAGCGTCGAGGTCGCCGGCCCGGGGTTTCTCAACTTCCGCCTCGCCGACCCTGTCTGGCACCGGCTGCTGCGCGCCGTGCTCGCCGCCGGCGCCGATTATGGCCGCAGCGACATGGGGAAGGGCGAGCGGGTCAACGTCGAGTACGTCTCGGCCAACCCGACCGGCCCGATGCACGTGGGCCATACCCGCGGCGCGGTCTATGGCGATGCGCTCGCTTCGCTGATGGCCTTCTGCGGTTATGACGTGACGCGGGAATACTACATCAACGACGCCGGCAGCCAGGTCGACGTGCTCGCCCGCTCGGCGTTCCTGCGCTACCGCGAGGCGCTGGGCGAAACCATCGAGATCCCGCGCGGCCTCTATCCCGGCGACTATCTCGTCCCGGTGGGCCAGGCGCTCGTTGCCGAGTTCAACAGCGGCCTGCGCGACAAGGAAGAAGCCGAGTGGCTGCCGGTCGTCCGCGACTTCACCCTCGCGGCGATGATGGAGCTCATCCGCGCCGACCTCGCAAAGCTCGGCATCACGCACGAGGTCTTCTTCTCGGAGCGGACGCTGCACGGCCCGGGCGGCGACGTCGAACGTACGCTGGAGTGGCTCCGCGAGCAGGGGCTCGTCTATCAGGGCTATCTGCCGCCGCCCAAGGGCGTCGCCGACGAGGACTGGGAAGACCGCGAGCAGACGCTGTTCCGGGCAACGCAGTTCGGCGATGACGTCGATAGAGCGCTGGTGAAGTCGGACGGCTCCTATACCTACTTCGCGGCCGATATCGCCTATCACCGCAACAAGGTACTGCGCGGCTTCAACAGCCTGATCGACGTGCTGGGCGCCGATCACTCCGGTTACGCGAGCCGCATCAAGGCCGCGGTCAAGGCGGTCTCCGGCGGGGCCGCCGAGGTCGACGTGAAGTTCTGCCAGCTCGTCCGACTGCTGCGCAACGGCGAGCAGGTCAAGATGAGCAAGCGCTCGGGCGATCTCGTCACGCTGGCCGACGTGGTCGACGAGGTCGGGCGCGATGCGACGCGCTTCATGATGCTCTTCCGCCGCAACGATGCGCCGCTCGATTTCGACTTTGCGGCGGTCAAGGAGCAGACCCGGGACAACCCCGTGTTCTACGTGCAGTACGCCCACGCCCGCGCGTGTTCGGTGTTCCGCACCGCCGCCCGCGACCTGCCGGCGCTCGAGACGACACCCCAGGCGCTTGCCGCCGCCGACGTCGGACGCCTGACCTCGGCCGCCGACCTTGAGCTGCTGCGACTCATCGGCCAATGGCCGCGAATCGTCGCCGCGGCGGGCGCCGCCCACGAGCCGCACCGCATTGCGTTCTACCTCCACGAGCTCGCGGCGGCCTTCCACGGCTTCTGGGCCAAGGGCAATGCCGACCACGCCTTACGTTTTGTTAACCCGCAGGACCCGACACTTACGCTTGCAAGACTCGCAGCTGTGGATGCACTGCGCCAGGTGCTGGCCAATGGCCTTGCAATATTGGGCGTTTCGGCTCCAGATGAGCTTTCATAATTCGGGCGCATTGGTGTGTGAATTGCCCGGGAAAGCTCGCGTGTCGGGCCGGGGACCAGCAACATAGGGGCGCTGCCGGCCACGGTAGCGGAGCCGCGTAGATGTCGGGCGAGCCGGACAGTTCTGACGACCTCATTGCCGAACTGGCGAAACTGATGGCGACCAACGCCAAGGGTGAGGCGTCTGCGGCGTCGACCCCGGCCAAGCCGGTGCCATCGCCCGAGGGCAAGCCGCTCATCCGCATTCCCGGCATGGACATGCCGCCGTTGACGGTGACTCCGATCGACGGGCCGCGCCCTGCGAGCGCTGCGCCGATCCCCCGCGCGCCAGCCGCCGAATCGAAGCCCGCTGAAGCCAAGGCTTCCGAGGCGCGCCCGACGGCGCCTGCACCGCGTCCGGCTGCTCCGGAGCCGCGCCCCACCTCGCTCGCCAGCCGTCCCGCGGTTGCGCCGACCATCCGCATTCCCGGCATGGACGTGCCCGCAGGACCGCCCGCGCCTACAGCTGCCCCCATCCCGAAGGCCGACTTCGGCAAGCCGCCGTCGGCGCCTGCACCCATGGGGCCAGCGCCTCAGGGCGCGAAGCCGGCGGAGGCCAAGCCGGCGCAGCCCAAGCCGGCAGCGCCGGTCGTGAACGCCTTCCACCCCCGCCCGGTCGAGGCCAAGCCGGCAGGTGCGGCGGGGCAGGGTCCACAGCGGTTCGAGCCGCGGATCGTCGGCGAGACGCATCCCGCGCCTGCTGCCACGCCTGCGGCCGCGAACACACCCGCGGCCGGGAACACCCCCGCACCTGTGCCACCCGCGGCACCCGTGCTAAAAGCCGAGGCCGCTCCGGCAGCACCGCGGCCAGCCGCAGCTGAGGACAAGGAGCCCGAAGCCGAGCGCGATGCGCGCTCCGACGAGCAGCCCAATCGCGACGAGCAGCAGCCGGCCAACGAGCCCGAGCTCGACCCGATCGCCGCGCTGATCGCTGCCGATCTCGGCGAGCTGCCGATCGAGCCCAGGCGCGCACCGGATCCCAGGCCTGCCCCGCAGCCGCAGGCGCGGCCCGCCGCTCAGGGCGGCCATCCCGGGCCGGAAGCCGCCAAGCCCGTCGAGGCGCCCAGGCCTGCGCCCCGGCCCATCCCCGTTGCGGCCGTCGCGCCCAAGCCAACACCGGTAGCTCCGCGCCCGATGGCCGGCAGCCCCGTGCCGAGCCACCAGCAGCGCCAGGGCGGCGCCACCCCGATTCCGCTCAAGCCCGCCCTGACAGCGCGTCAGGTGCAGCCCGAGAGCGATGCGTTCTTCGTCGCGCCGGTCTTCGGCAGCGGCAAGGGCGGCCAGGCGCCCGCTGCGCGTGCCACCGCTGCGCCTGCGGCAAGTCAGCCGGCCGCCGCACGCTCGAACGATCCGATGGACGAGATCGAGAGCCTCATCGGCGAGGCCGTGCGGGTCGAGATGGGCGGCGAACGCGCCAGCGCACCCGCGCCGCAGCAACGTGCTCCGAAGCCCATGCCGGCTCCGGTTGCGCCGCAGCCCCGCCGTGCCGCCATCAAGCAGCACGAGCCCGAGGCGGTGCCGCAGTCGGCCGAGGCCGCGATCCTCGCGGCTGCTGCTGCGACCGGCGCGGAAGTCGGCCGTATCGACGGCCCGGCTGCCGACGAACCCGTCGCGCGCCGCAAGCAGTTCCGCCCGGCCCGCGCCCGCGGCATGTCCGGTGGCATGCGCCAGTACGTCGGCATGGCCGTCGCCGGCACCCTGCTGCTCGCCGCCGGCTTCGGCCTCTACTGGGTCATGGGCATGGGGCGGGGCGATCCGGCGACCGCGCCGGTGCTGACCGCCGATGCCACTCCGGTCAAGACCGTGCCGCCTGCCACTGCCAATCCGGCGACACAGATGCGCTCGCCGGTCCTCGATCAGATCCAGGGGGTCTCCACGCCGCCTGACCAGGAGGCGCTTGCCGCACCAGCGACCGACGCCGATGCCGTGACCGCCGCAACCGACGCCGACAGCGGCGAATCGGCTCTGTTCAACCGCAAGGTGCGTACGGTCACCGTGCGGCCGGACGGCACGATCGTCACCAGCGAGGATGCCGTTGCCGGCGCCGAGCCGCTGCCGGTCGAGCGTCCCAACGTGCCCGCCGTCCCCGGCGCCGACGTTGAACCCTCCGATCTCCTGACCGCCGCGACGCCGCCCGCCGAACCGGCGCCGGCGCCCATCCCGGCGCCCGATCCGATCGCGGCCGCGATCGCGCAGGCCGATGGCGGCGCGCCCTCCGCGGTCAATGCTCTGGCTCCGACCAGCAACCAGGTTGCCGCGCTGACGCCGGCGCCCGCCACCACCGCTCCGGCCCTGGCCGAAGGCGCCACCCCGACCCCGCCCGATGTCGTGGCCCCCACGCCGCTGCCTCGTCCGGGTAACCGGACGGCCATGAACGGCAGCCAGCGTGCCGCCGCTCAGTCCAATCCGGTCACGGCGGAGATCCGTGGCACGCAACCGTCGGGCGGCACCGCCATCGGGGCCAATGGCCAGGCGATCGACCTTCTGGCTTCGGCGCCAGCGGCCGCCACGCAGCCGCGCCGGACCACCGCCGGTTCGGCCGCGGCCTACGTCCAGCTTTCCTCGCAGCGCAGTGAAGGCGATGCCCGCGCCTCGATGCAGAGCATTTCGGGCCGCTACGGCAGCCTCTTCCAGGGCAGTTCCCCGGAAATCCGCCGGGCCGACCTCGGCGCAAAGGGCATCTACTACCGCGTGATGCTTCCGGCGAACTCGCGGTCGCAGGCGAACGAGATCTGTAGCCGCATCAAGTCGTCCGGCGGCGAGTGCTTCGTCCCCTGATGAATTGGGGAGGGGCCCGCGGACCCCTCCTGCCTTGACCGCTGCTCTTTGCGGGCGGAACCTC
Source organism: Pseudomonadota bacterium (assembly GCA_023427545.1). Taxonomy (GTDB): domain Bacteria; phylum Pseudomonadota; class Alphaproteobacteria; order Rhizobiales; family Devosiaceae; genus JAEZBF01. The sequence continues at coordinate 2,446 of JAEZBF010000271.1, read as the reverse complement.
GCCGCCCGGTATCTCCCTGGCTTGCAGCACGCATGAGCACACCCTTCGATTGGTTCGATGCGCCGGCGCCCACGCCGCCCGACGACGAGGTCATGTACGTCGATGTCGGCGGCTATGAAGGCCCGCTCGACCTGCTGCTCGATCTGGCGAGGCGCCAGAAGGTCGATCTCGCCGCGATTTCCGTGCTGGCCCTTGCCGAGCAGTACCTGCAGTTCATCGAGACGATCCGCGAGAAGCGGATCGAGATCGCCGCCGACTATCTCGTGATGGCGGCCTGGCTCGCCTTCCTCAAGAGCCGGCTCATGGTGCCTCAGGCGCCCTCGGACGAGGAACCGACCGGCGAGATGATGGCCGCGCTCCTCCAGTTCCGCCTCAAGCGGCTAGAGGCCATGCGCCGCGCCGCCGGCCAGTTGATGAACCGCCCGCGTCTCGGCATGGCGGTGCATGCGCGCGGCGCGCCCGAGCCGATCACCATCACCCGGCGCAGCCTCTGGGACGCCACGCTCTTCGACCTGCTCAAAGCGTACGCCGCTCATCGCGAGCGCGGCATCCCCAGCGACTACCGCCTGCGGGAGCGCACCGTCTGGTCGCTCAGCGAAGCGCGCGAAATACTACAGCGGCTGATTGGCCAGAGCGTCGACTGGATGCCGCTCGAGGCCTATCTCGCCGAATACCTCTCATCGCCCGAGGAACGCGTGACGGCGATCGCCTCGAGCTTCGCTTCCAGTCTCGAACTCGCCCGCCAGGGCAAGGTCGAACTGCGTCAGAGCCTTGCCTTCGGACCGCTGCTGCTGCGCCGCCGCCGCGGCGATGGGACGCAATGAGCACCATCCCCGTCGATGAGCCCGACCTCGATGAGGCGCAGGTCACCGAGCGCAACCTCCGCGTCCTCGAAGCGCTGCTCTTTGCCTCCGCCACTCCGCTGGCGCCGAACGAGATGGCGCAATTCCTCGGCGAGGGTGCCGACGCCGAAGCCCTGCTCGAACTGCTCGCGCAACGTTATTCCCACCGCGGCGTGAACCTCGTCCGCCGCGGCGGCAAATGGGCCTTCCGCACCGCCGAAGATCTCGCTTTCCTGCTCCGCCGCGAAGCCGAGCAGACCCGCACGCTCTCACGCGCCGCGCTCGAGACCCTCTCGATCGTCGCCTACCACCAGCCCACCACCCGCGCCGAGATCGAGGAAGTCCGCGGCGTCGCGACGGGAAAGGGCACTCTCGACCTGCTGATGGAGACCGGCTGGGTCAAGATGCGCGGGCGCCGCCGTTCGCCCGGGCGGCCAGTGACCTACGGCACCACCGAGGCCTTTCTCGATCACTTCGGCCTCAAGAGCCTTGCCGATCTGCCCGGCCTCGAAGAACTCAAGGGGGCAGGGCTGCTCTCCAGCCGACTGCCGCCTTCCATGCAGATGCCGCTGCCCTTCGACGGCCCCCTGCGCGAGGACGAGGAGCCGCTCGATCCGGCCGACCTCGGCGAGAGCGACGAGAGCGAATAGGCCGACGGCCGGCAGGCCGCGACCTATCGCTCACGTTCATTCCCGAACACGTGCTTGTCATGGACCCGGATTGAACATATTTCTCCTGTCACTGACGTTCCTGCGTTAGTCAGCAGTCGAGGAGACGTAACATGCACGCGCCGGGGATCTGGGGCATCATCATCATCGCAGTGGTCGTCGTGCTGCTGTTCGGGCGTGGCAAGATTTCGGGCATGATGGGCGAAGTCGCTTCGGGCATCAAAGCCTTCCAGAAGGGCATGCGAGACGAGGACAAGCCGACCCGTCTCGAGGCGAACGCGCCTGTCGAAACGCGCGAGGCCGACAAGACCCGCGACGTCTGAGCGGGACCGTCCGGGCGGGGCGCCCGGAGTAGGGAACATCTGAAATGATCGGGATCAGCTGGACCGAGATGCTGGTGATCGGCGTCGTGGCGCTGATCTTCATCGGCCCCAAGGAACTGCCCGCGATGATGCAGCGCGTGGGCAAGGTCGTCGGCACGATCCGGCGCATGGGCAGCGAGTTCCAGCGCGAGATCAACCGCACCACCGGGCTCGACCAGGTCACCGACCTGCGCAAGTCGATCACCGAGCCGCTCAAGAAGACGACGGCCGAGATCGCCCGCGAGTTCAACAAGATTACTCCGACCGGCGTCGAGCCCTCGGGGGCGATCAAGCCGGCCGATCCCAAGGCCGAGAGCGTGGTCGACGAGATCAAGGCTGCGGCGGGCATGCAGATGACCACCCCGCCACCTCCGCCTACCGCCGCGGAGGCAATGAAAGCTGCCGTACAGGGCGCCATGGTCGCCGAGACGCCGATCAAGAAAGGCCCGGTCAAGGCCGCCCGAACCCGCACCAAGGCCGAGACGGCAACCCCGGCCGCCGGCGCGGCGGCAAAGCCCCGCGCCTCGCGCAAGCGCGCCACCCCGGCGACTCCGACGCCGACCTCCGCCGAAAC
>JAEZBF010000257.1 GCA_023427545.1 Pseudomonadota bacterium | reverse complement strand
TGCGCTGCTCGCTCAGCCAGGGCGGGATGGCCACTTCGCGCGCCGGTCCGACGGGTACCCCATCGACGAGCTCGAAGTCGGCGACACGGGTGAGGTTCTCAAAGCCGACGCGAACCGCCGCGGGGACACCATCGCGGAGAATCACATGCACCGCCTCGGCGTCGCGCGCGAAGGCGCGGGGCAGGTCGGCGCCTTTGCTGTTTTGGATCGCCGAGATTTCGACGCCGATGAGCCCGAAGGGGCGCTGCTGCTCGTCGTAGATCAGCTGGCCCGAAACGAAGCGGCCCTTGTCCGAGACCATCACCAGCCGGCCCTCGGGGCCGGTGAAGGTGATGCCGGAGAGGCCGCCGAAGGTGTCGGCGGCGCTGGTGAGATCGAGACCGCCGCGCCAGATCAGCCCACCGACCTGACCGCCGACCTTGGTGCCCTGGAACGTCGTCAGCTGGGCGGCCGTGACGGTGACCTGGTCGGCAACCACCGGACCGGCGAGTAGGCAGGCAAGCAGGAGGCCGGCGAGGGGTGCCCTCATCCGTAGCGCTTCCGGCGCTCGTCGGTGGGCGGCCGCTCGTCGAACAACGCGGCGAGGTTGTCGGTCAGCGCACCGGCGAGCTCCTCGGCATCGAGCAGGGTGACGGCGCGGCGATAGTAGCGCGTGACGTCATGGCCGATGCCAATAGCGACGAGCTGGATCGACGAGCGCGTCTCGATCTCTTCGATGACCTGGCGCAAATGTGCCTCGAGGTAGTTGCCCGCATTCACGCTCTGGGTCGAATCATCAACCGGCGCGCCGTCGGAAATCACCATCAGGATGCGGCGGTTCTCGGGCCGCGCCGCGAGGCGCTTCTGCGCCCACTGCAGGGCTTCGCCGTCGATGTTCTCCTTGAGCAGGCCCTCGCGCATCATCAGCCCGAGGTTGCGCCGGGCGTGGCGCCACGGCTCGTCGGCCGCCTTGTAGATGATGTGGCGGATGTCGTTGACGCGGCCGGGATCGGTGGGACGGCCGGCCTCGAGCCAAGCCTCCCGGCTCTTGCCGCCCTTCCAGGCGCGGGTCGTGAAGCCGAGGATCTCGACCTTGACGCCGCAGCGCTCGAGGGTGCGCGCGAGGATATCGCCGCAGATCGCCGCGATGGTGATGGGGCGACCGCGCATCGAGCCGGAATTGTCGATCAGCAGGGTGACGACCGTGTCGCGGAAATCGGTGTCGCGCTCCACCTTGAAGCTCAGCGCCTGCAGCGGATCGGTGACGACGCGGGTCAGCCGGGCGGTATCGAGCAGGCCTTCCTCGAGGTCGAATTCCCAGCTGCGGTTTTGCTGCGCCATGAGCCGCCGCTGAAGCTTGTTGGCGAGCCGGGCGACGGCGCCGGCGAGGTTCTCGAGCTGCTTGTCGAGCAGGGCTCGCAACTGGTCGAGCTCTTCGGGCGGGCAGAGCTCGTTGGCCTTGACGATCTCATCGAACTTCTGTGTGAAGATCTTGTAGTTGAACGCATTCATGCCGCGTTCGGCATTGGCGCCCGGCGGAGGTGGGTTGGGTGAATCCTCGCCGGCCTCGGAGGCCGCTTCCTCGTCGGTCTCGGCGAGTTCGGTATCGGCGCCTTCGGTCTCGCCGCTCTCCTCGGAGGAGCCGGGGCTCTGGTCTTCCTCGGCCTGGGAGTCCTCGCTTTCGCCTTCCCCCTGCTCGGGAGTCTGGTCTGAGCTGTCGCCCTGCTCGGGGTCCTGGTCGTCACCGCCCTCGCTGTCGTCGCTCTCGCTGTCGTCGAGATCGGCCTCTGTGAGCAGGTCGAGGTCGCGCAGCAGGGCGCGCGCCGCCTTGGAGAACTGCTCCTGGTCCTCGAAGCGGTTCAGCAGGTCGGCGAGCGAGCCGGCGGCGCGGTCCTCGATCTCACTGCGCCAGAGATCGACGATGGCGTTGCCGGAGGGTGGCACGGCGAGGCCGGCGACCTTCTCGCGCAGCAGCAGGCCGAGGACTTCGGCGAGCGGCGCGTCGCCGCGGTCGGAGACCTCGGCGAAGTTGCCGCGGAAGAGCTTGTCCTCGAGCATCTCGGAGATGTTGCCCGCCATGCCAGGCATGCGTACGCAGCCGAGCGCCTCGCAGCGAGCCTGTTCCAGCGCGTCGAAGGCCGCCTTGGCATCGGGGTCGGCTGGGGAGCGCTTGCGGTGCGTCTCGGGATCGTGGCTTGCGACGCGCATCGCCATCGCGTCGCCCTGGCCGCGGGCGATGGCGATGTCCCGGCGGGTGGGCAGCCGCGGCAGGTTGCCCAGCCTTGCTTTGTCGGCAGTCAGCAACGGACGATCGGCCGAGAAGCTGACCTCCAGGTCCGGCTTGCCAGCAATCGCGCGCACGGTCGCACTCACGGCCGACTTGAAGGTCGCCGTGGTGTCGGGCCGGTTGGACTTGCTGCGCGGTGGCTGAGCCATCAATGGTCCAATCGTGCGGGCTTGCGCATCGCGACCAGGAGGAACATGGGCCGCGTGAATTCGGTCTCCCGCCACTCGGGGTGGTCATGGAGCTGATCCTCCGACGGTTTCCACTCGTCCGTCACAACGTAGGCGAACCCGGCACGGGTCAGGATATTGAGCATGGTTGCCATCGAGCGGTGGTACTTCACAACCCCCGGGGTGATCCAGTTCGTGACCCGCTTGCCTTCGATAGCGTAATCGGCAATCGCGAAGGCCTGTCGGCCATCGGCGGCGGTGACCCACTCGGGTTCTGCGCGCGCGGCATAGATCGGGTGCTCGACCGAGAAGACTAGGTTTCCGCCCGGAACGAGCGCGTCGAAGAGCATGCGGGCGAGACGGCCAAAGTCCTCCACGTAGTGGAACGCCATTGAACTGACGATCAGGTCGGCACTCGCGGGGGCGAGGTCGAGCGTATCGAGGTCGGCACGGCGGAATTCGATTGCGCTGCTGCTTTCGGCCCGCGCGCGGGCGAGCATCTTCTCGCTCAGGTCGATGCCGGTCACGGACTTCGCACCCTGAGCATCGAGCCAGCGCGAGAGCTGGCCGAAGCCGCAGCCAAGATCGACCACCCGGAGCCCGGAGGCGGGCGGGAGCAGGGCGCGGAACACCGGCCATTCGCCGGTTGCGGAGAGACCGATCTTGGAACGAGGGAACTCGCTGTAGCCAGCGAGGAAATCCGGATCGTCGTAGATGTTCTGCGCCATCTTCCGTGCCACGCCCTCGTGGTTCGACACGCTCACCATGAGGCTATTCAGGAGTTGATGAGGACCTCATGGTGAGCTCGTCGAACCATAGGTCCGGGGTTCATGTGCCTAGGCGCTTACCGCGAGGTTGGCCGCGCTCTCCGGCAGGTCGTCGCCGAAGACGCGCTGGTAGAATTCGGCCACCACCGGACGCTCGAGTTCGTCGCACTTGTTGAGGAATGTCAGGCGGAATGCGAACCCGAGGTCGCCGAAGATCTCTGCGTTCTCGGCCCAGGTGATCACCGTGCGCGGACTCATCACCGTCGACAGGTCGCCGTTGATGAAGGCCGACCGGGTCAGGTCGGCGAGACGAACCATGTTGGCGACGGTCTTCCGGCCCTTGTCGTTCTGCGCATAGGTCTTGGCCTTGGCGAGGACGATGCCGACTTCCTTGTCGTGCGGCAGGTAGTTGAGCGTGGTGACGATCGACCAGCGGTCCATCTGGCCCTGATTGATCTGCTGGGTGCCGTGATAGAGCCCGGAGGTGTCGCCCAGCCCGATCGTGTTGGTGGTCGCGAATAGCCGGAAGGCCGGATGCGGGACGATCACGCGGTTCTGGTCGAGCAGGGTCAGCCGGCCCGAGGTCTCGAGAACGCGCTGGATGACGAACATCACGTCCGGACGGCCGGCGTCGTATTCGTCGAACACCAGCGCGACGTTGTTCTGCACCGCCCAGGGCAGGATGCCATCACGGAACTCGGTGATCTGCTTGCCGTCCTTGAGGACGATGGCGTCCTTGCCGACGAGGTCGATACGCGAAACGTGCGCGTCGAGGTTCACGCGCACCAGCGGCCAGTTCAGGCGCGCCGCAACCTGCTCGATATGCGTCGACTTGCCGGTGCCGTGATAGCCCTGCACCATGACGCGACGGTTGAAGGCAAAGCCCGCAAGGATCGCCAGCGTAGTATTGCGGTCGAACAGGTAATCCGGATCGGTCGGGGGGACGTGCGGATCGGTCGAGGAGAAGCCCTTGACCACCATGTCAGTGTCGATCCCGAAGACCTCGCGAACGGAGTAGGTCTTGTCGGGCAGGTTGCTGTATTCGCTCATCGCTTCAGTCTCTTTCGTCTCCGGCGGAGACAGCAGGGGTCGTTGTTTTCGGGGCGCTCTATAGCAGCATCCCCCGGCCTGGGGTAGGCCACGGGCGAGGTCGGCATCGGCCCGTCGTCGGAAAGCGGAGTGCCCGGGCTCAGCCGGTCACGAAGCCCTTGGCCTTGAGGTGGCTGTAGGCCTCGATGATCGAGCGCAGGCGGTCCTCGGAGGATTTGTCGCCGCCGTTCGCATCGGGGTGGTGGATCTTGACCAGGCGCTTGTAGGCCGCCTTGATCTCTTCGCCCTTGGGACGACCGTCGAAGCCCAGCGTTTCGAGGGCGCGGCGGTCGGGCTCGTGCAGCGGCTTGGTGGTCTCGCGCTGCGGGGTGCGCGCCTGGGCGCGGGCATAGCGCGCAAAGATATGGAGCGGGTCGGAAAAACGCCGCGCATCCGGATTGCGCGACTTGCCCTGGGGCATCCGCGGGCCCGACTTTCCGGGGTTGGTGCCCATTCCCCAGCTGGGGCGGCCGTCTGTCTGGGCGCTGCGGTTAAGGTGCTCTTCGACTCCGGCGGCATCCATCCCGGCGAAGAAGTTGTAGGCGGAGTTGTAGTGCCGCACGTGCTCCAGGCAGAAATTGTGGTACTCGCCTTCGGCACGGTTGCCCTTGGGCGCGCGATAGACCCCAGGCTCGGTGCAGCCTTCCCAGGCGCACGGCTTGGTCTGCGGACGCTCCTCGGGCGTGTGGTGCCGAGGCTTGATCCGGATGCGGTCGAACAGCTTGGAATCCAGTGTCATAATCCTAAATCACTCAACCACCACGGCGAAGCACAGAACCGATGAACGTTCGCGACACGATAATCGCCAAGCTCTCAGCCAGATTTTCGCCGACCCACCTCGATGTGATCGATGAGTCGAACAAGCATCGCGGTCACGCGGGCTGGCGCGAGGGCGGAGAGACCCATTTCCGCGTCAGAATCGCGACCCGGCAGCTTGCCGGCAAGGCGCGGGTGGCGCAACACCGCGAGGTCATGGCAGCGCTCAAAGATGAGCTTGACTCGAGGGTTCACGCGCTGGCCATCGAGGTGCTGCCGCCCGATGGACCGTTCGAACTGCCCGACCGGGTTTAGCTCAGGCTCTCCGCATCTCGTCGAGGTAGGCGCTGACTGCGGCTGCATCCACGTTCTTCTCGATGAAGGCCTGCCCGATGCCGCGGGTGAGGATGAAGGTCAGCGCGCCGCGGACGACCTTCTTGTCCTGCGCGATGGCATCCATCAGCACGTCGGTGGGGGGCAGCGTTCCCGGGATGTCGGCCAATATGGTAGGCAGGCCTGCCGATTTCAAATGCGCCGCGACGCGACCAGTGTCCCGGCTTGGCGCACGTCCGAGACGGGCGGAAAAGCCGTGGGCCAGCACCATGCCGATGCTGACGGCTTCGCCGTGCAACAGGCGGTCGGAAAAGCCGGTGGCGCGCTCGAGGGCGTGACCGAAGGTATGCCCGAGGTTGAGGAGGGCGCGGACGCCGGTTTCCTTTTCGTCGGCGAGCACGAAGCGCACCTTGCTGGCGCAGGCGCGCGCGACCGCTTCAGCGCGGGCCGGCCCTCCGTCGAAAATTCCGCGGCGGTGCTCCTCGAGCCAGAAGAAGAACGCCTCGTCGTCGATGAGGCCGTACTTGGCGACCTCCGCATAGCCCGAGGCGAATTCGCGCGGCGGAAGGGTATCGAGCGCACCAAGGTCGGCGAGGACCAGGCGCGGCTGGTGGAAGGCGCCGACGAGGTTCTTGCCCTGCGGCGCATTGATCCCGGTCTTGCCGCCCACCGAGGAGTCGACCTGGGCGAGGAGCGAGGTCGGCAGCTGGACGAAATCCATGCCGCGCCGCGCCACCGCCGCCGCGAAGCCGGCAAGGTCGCCGATGACACCGCCACCGAGCGCCAGGATTATGTCGTTGCGTTCGAGCCGCGCATCGAGGATGCCCTCGAGCACCCGCTGCAACTGGGCGAAGGACTTGCTCGACTCACCCGCCGGAACGACGACCTCGGCGGCGATCAGGCCCGCCGAGCGGAGCGAAGCCGCAAGGCGGGGCAGCTGTGCCTTGGCCACGCTCTCGTCGGTCACGATCCCGAAGCGGCGGCCAGGAAACATCGCCTTGAGCCGCTCGCCGGCGGTTTCGAACAGGTCGCGACCGATGACGATGTCGTAGGCCCGCTCGCCGAGCGGGACATGGACGATATGGGACGGTTCAGCCGGCATTGGCAGCCTGATCTTGCGGCGTACTGAGGTAGGCGATCATCGCCTCGATCGCTTCGGTGGCGACGACGTCCTGCGGCACGTCCTTGGAGACGACCTTGACGTCCGCCTCCTCGTAGATCGGGTAACGCGCATCGATCAGGGCCTTGAGCGTCGCGCGCGGATCGGCGGTCTTGAGGAGCGGCCGGTTGTTGCGCCGCGACACGCGCGAAAACAGGATGTCGAACTCGGCGGTGATGAACACCGAGACCGCAGTCGCCTTGATCAGCGCGCGCGTGTCGGGGTTGATGAAGGCGCCGCCGCCGGTGCCGAGCACGATGTCGGATTCTTTAAGGATGCGGGCGATCACGCGGGCCTCCCCGGCGCGAAAATCGGCCTCGCCGTGGCTCTTGAAGATGTCGTTTATCGACATGCCGGCAGCCTTCTCGATCTCGTCGTCGCTGTCGAGGAAAGTG
>JAEZBF010000248.1 GCA_023427545.1 Pseudomonadota bacterium | reverse complement strand
GGGAAGCAGGCGCTGCGCTCGGGCTCAGCTACCGGCAGCGGCTGACCCACGTGGTGCTGCCGCAGGCGGTCCGCATCTCGGTGGCTCCGACGGTCGGCTTCCTCGTCCAGCTCATCAAGGACACCTCACTCACCGCCCTGATCGGCTTCGTCGAGCTGACGCGGGCGAGCCAGATCATCACCGCCGCGACGTTCCAGCCCCTGCCGGTCTACGGCACCGCTGCGGCCATCTACTTCGTCGCCTGTTTCAGCCTGTCCCAACTGAGCAAGCGGCTGGAAGGGAGAACCCATGCCGCTCGTTGAGCTTACCGATGTCCACAAGAAGTTCGGTGCTCTGGAGGTGCTCAAGGGCGTTTCGTTCAGCCTCGAGAAGGGGGAGATCGCCGCGATCATCGGGCGCTCCGGCTCAGGCAAGTCAACGATGCTGCGCTGCATCAATGGGCTCGAGCGGGTGCAGGCGGGCAAGGTCGTCGTGGCCGGCGTCGAGGTTACCGCACCCGGCGCCGACCTCAATCTGCTGCGGCAGCGCGCTGGCATGGTGTTCCAGAGCTATAACCTCTTTCCCCACCTGACGGTCGAGCGCAACGTCACCCTGGCACTGCGGCTGGTACGCAAGATGCCGGTTGCCGCCGCCCGCGAGCTTGCCCGTGAAATGGTCGCCAAGGTCGGGCTGGCGGACAAATTCTCGGCGTTTCCGGACGAGCTGTCCGGCGGCCAGCAGCAGCGGGTGGCGATCGCCCGCTCACTGGCCATGCAGCCGGCGCTGATGCTGTTCGACGAGATCACCTCCGCTCTTGACCCCGAACTGGTGGGCGAGGTCCTCCGCGTGCTCGAAAGCGTCGCCAGCGAGGGCATGACGATGATGCTCGTCACCCACGAGATGAACTTTGCCAAGAACGTCGCCGACCGGGTCATCTTCATGCACGAGGGCCGCATCCACGAGGATGGCCCCGCGCGCGAAGTCCTGGCCGAGCCCCGTACCGCGGAGCTCAGGAGCTTCCTGAGCGCGGTTCTGCACTAGCCGCAAGCCAACACAAATTCACAGGGAGAAGTCGTCATGTTGAAGCATTTGTCGAGGATCGTCTCTGCCGCGCTGCTCGTCGGCGCGGTTTCAGCATTGCCTGCCGCCGCCGCCGATCTCCAGCAGATCCTGTCGAACGGGAAGGTGCGGATCGGCGTACCCGTCGACGTGCCGCCATTCGGCTCCAACGACGCCAGCAACCAGCCCGTCGGCCTCGACGTCGATATGGCCAACAACATCGCCAAGGCGCTGGGCGTCGAGCTGGAACTGCAGCAGATCACCGGGGCGAACCGCGTGCCCTTCCTTGCGACCGACAAGCTCGACATCGTGATCGCCGCCATGGGCGCAACGCCCGAGCGGGCGCTGCAGATCGCCTTCACCTCTCCCTATGCCGCGCTTTCAATCGGCGTCTTTGGACCCGACAGCATCGCCGTCTCCAGTGCTGCCGACATCACGGACCAGACGATCGCGGTTGCCCGCGGCACGACGCAGGACCTGATGCTGTCGGAAATGGCGCCCAACGCCAACATCCAGCGCTACGATGACGACGCTACCGCCGCGGCTGCCTTCACCTCAGGCCAGGCACAGCTCCTTGCCACCGCTGACGTGGTCGCCAAGGACATGATGGACAAGAACCCAGGCGTCGAGCTCAAGCCCAAGTTCATCATGCAGTTCTCACCCTGCTATATCGGTGTACAGCAAGGCTCCCCCGAACTGCTGCAGTGGCTGAACACCTTCATCCATCTTGGTATGCGCGACGGCACCCTGTCCGAACTCTCGCAGAAGTGGATCGGCACCGAGCTGCCGGCACTGCCCCCGATCTGATCCTGACCTTTGGCCGGCGGGGGACAACCCCCCGCCGGTTCCCATCCCTCCCGCAACATCAGAAGATTTGAGCCGCATGTCCACTGCGCGCACGACAATCGATTTTGACCGTTCCGGCAAGCAGGTCGGCTTCGTCGACATCCCCCATTCCCCGCACGAGGATGCCTGGGGCGCAACGCGGGTTCCACTGGCGGTCATCGCCAATGGCAGCGGACCCACGGTGATTCTCCAGGCTGGTAACCACGGCGATGAATACGAAGGTCCGATCACGCTCGGCGAGTTGATCCGCGATCTCGACCCGGCGCAGGTCAGCGGCCGCATCATCTTTCTCCCCGCGGTGAACACCCCGGCGGTATTGGCGGGACGGCGGACCTCTCCGGTCGACGGCCTCAACCTCAACCGCACCTTTCCAGGTAATCCTGCCGGCACCATCACCCAGCAGATTTCAGCCTATGTCAGCGACATCATCATGCCGCTCGGGGACGCGTACGTGGACCTCCACTCGGGTGGCTCGTCCCTGAACATTCTGCCGAGCGCCATCGTCGAGCCGGCAAACGACCCCGAGCTGCGGCGCAAGAACGTTGCGGCCGTGCTCGCGTTCGATGCGCCCTTGACCGTGGTCATCGACAACCTCGGCGAGCCGCGTACCTCTACCGCTACTTCGGTGCGCAACGGCCTCGTTACCGTCGGTACCGAAATGGCAGGAGCCGGCACGGTCTCGCTCGATGCGCTGGCGATCTGCCGCAAGGGTGTACGCAACGTGCTCGCCCATTTCGGGGTCATCGAGGGAAGCGGTGCGCCCCGCACAGCTCGAGCGGAGGCGATACTGCGCATTCCGGGGCACGACGGATATGTACTCGCGACGACCAATGGTGTCTTTGAACCGTTCCATCCGCTCGGCACGAACGTCCGGGCGGGGCAGGAAGCGGGACGTATCCACAACCTAGGCGACCCGGCGCGTAGCCCTGAAACTCTGTATTATGCTGCTGACGGGATAGTCTATGGGCGGCGGCAGCCCGGGCGTGTGGTAGTCGGCAATTGCTGCGTCACGGTCGCCGCGCCGTATGAAGGGGAAATCGCGTGATCGTCGATCTCGCCGACATCCAGGCCGCGGCAGCGCGGATCGCACCGCACGTTCGCCGCACCCCCATGATGGCCGCAACCCAGCTGAAATTGGCGCTGCCAGGCGACTACGAGCTCGAACTCAAGCTTGAACTTCTGCAGGTCACCGGCTCGTTCAAGGCGCGCGGCGCGACCAACCGGTTGATGGCGCTCGATCCGGCAGCGCTGCGCAACGGCATCGTGGCTGCTTCTGGCGGCAACCATGGCATTGCCACGGCGCGCGCGGGATACATGGCCAAGGTGCCGACGACGATCTTTTTGCCCACGAACGCCACACCTGCAAAGATCGAGAAGCTGAAGGCATGGGGCGCCGCGGTGCAAATCGTTGGCTCCGCGTGGCACGAATCGAACCGCGCGGCACTGGAGTTCCAGCAGAAGACCGGGGCAGTTTACTTCCACCCCTTCGCCGATCCTGAAGTCGTGGCAGGGCAGGGAACGGTGGGGCTCGAGCTTCTCGAGCAGCTGCCCGACGTCAGTACTGTCCTTGTCGCCATGGGGGGCGGCGGCCTGATCACCGGGGTCTCCACGGCGATCAAGGCGACCCGTCCCGACATCAAGGTGATCGGTATCGAGGCAGAGGGCTCGCCGGTGCTGCTTCGCTCCCTCGAGGCGGGACGGAACATCGCGCTCGAGACCGTCACAACGGCGGTTGCCACTATGTCATGCGCAAAGACGGACGAACGCATTTTTGAAGCGGTTCGGCAACATGTCGATGAGATCGTCCTTGTGGACGACGCCGAAATGCGGTCGGCGGCCCAGTGGCTGTGGTTCGAAATGGGGCTCGCTGCCGACCTCAGCGGCGCCGCGGCGTTGGCGGCCCTGCGCATGGGCCGGTTGAGCATCCGCGCCGGGGAGCGAGTCTGCGCCATCGTGTGTGGCGCTGGTCCGGACGCCTTGATCACCTGACAGGCCACCTCCACACGCAATCGACGACCCATAATCAGGGCTGCTTGACGCTCGTTGAAAAAGCTGAAACGATTTACCTAAATCGTTTTATGAGACGCAGATCTCAGATGGGCGGGGATGAACAGGCGTGAGGTGACGATAAAGGACGTCGCTAGACGTGCGGGTGTGTCTCCTGCCACGGTCTCAAACGTCCTGGGCGGAGAGAAGGCCGTCCGGCCGGCTTCGCGCGATCAGGTTCTGAAAGCCGTCGCTGAGTTGGACTACAGGATCAATCCTGCCGCCTCATACCTTCGGACAGGGCGTTCTCGCATCATCGCCGCTGTGGTGCCCTCGCTAGAGAATCCCTTTTTCCCAACGGTTCTGGCGGCAGTCGAGAGGCAGTGTCAGCAGGACGGGTACGAACTGATCGTAGCCAGTTCGGCCGAACAACCCGACCTTGAGACGGCTAGGGTCAGCGCTCTGCTGCAGTGGAAGCCGGCTGGGTTCATCGTAATACCCTGCTCGTCCGATTTCCCAGGTCGGGCGATGATCGAAAAAGCCGGCATTCCGCTCGTTTTCACAGACCGCGCTCCGGATGGGCCGCCGTGCGACTTCATCGAAATTGACAATGTCGCCGCAGGAGCAGCCGCCGCTCGTCACCTTATTCAGTTGGGCCATCGGCAGTTCGCAATATGCGCGCCATCCCTTCGCGTTCGGAACATCCAGGAGCGAATTCTCGGCGCGCGCGAAGTAATCGAAGCAGCTGGCGGCGAGTTGGCGGAAGTCGAGACCGGCCTGGGCGACGTCCTCGACGTGTTGCCCGAGCGGGCGGAGGCTAAGATCTCCGAAGTCACTGCAATCGTGGCCTTGATGAACACGACCACCCTGCAGGTGCTAGCGGCCTTGCACCGCATCGGGCGCTCGGTACCCGACGAGGTCTCACTGGTCGGGTTCGACGATTATCCGTGGATGCCTGTGGCAAAACCCTCGATCACGGCAATCCGCCAACCGGTCAGTGCTCTGGGCAGATCGGCGTGGGCGCGGCTGCGCGACCGCATCGCCGGGGCTGATGATCGGCCCCATCATCGCAAACACGAGGTCGAGTTGATCCTGCGGGAGTCCACAGCGCCGGTACGATCCAAACGTGCCGGGCTGGGCGACTCCGCTGCCGTGTATGGGGTGCACTTTGCAGCACGCGAGCCCCCACTACTGGGGGCACCCGACATGCAAGAGGCTCAACACGACTGATCTATCAATGCCACCCTGCGGGTGAATGCACGGATAATGAGAGACGGAGGAGGACAGACGAGAAACACCGGCCCAGCCCATGCCGCAATCGGGCGCGTTTGGGGCCTCCATATTGGCCCGACCCCGCCCCGGTAGCCGGCGCAACTGATTTCCCAACTCAAACCAGGTCCTCAATCAACGAGCGCAACATGCGCCGCCGTTGGGGCAAAATCGTCAGTGGAGGAGTTCATGAATCGCATTTCTTTCGGCTTGACCGCAGCAACTGCTCTGGTCCTCGCCGCAAGTGCGGGTACCCCGGTGCTTGCACAGGCAGAAGGCGCCACCGTTGCGTTCCTGATGCCAGACCAGGGTTCGACCCGTTACGAAGAGCACGATTGGCCCGGGTTCCAGGCCGAGATGAAGAAGCTCTGCGCGAGTTGCAACCTCATCTACCAGAACGCAACGGCCGATGCGGCCCTGCAGCAGCAGCAGTTCAACGCGGTGATCGCCCAGGGCGCCAAGGTGATCGTGCTGGACCCGGTGGACTCGTCGGCGGCAGCCTCGCTGGTTCAGCAGGCCCATGCGCAGGGCATCAAGGTGATCGCCTATGATCGCCCGATCCCTGACCAGGTGGCGGACTATTATGTCTCCTTCGACAATGAAGGTATTGGCCGCGCGATCGCCCAGTCCCTTGTCGATCATATGAAGGCAGAGGGCATTCCGGAAGGCGCCGGCGTGATCCAAATCAATGGCTCGCCGACGGATGCGGCGGCTGGCCTGATCCGCGACGGCGTCGATTCCGCGCTTGATGCGTCCGGCTATGTTACCCTTGCCGAGTTCGATACGCCGGATTGGCAGCCATCTGAGGCGCAGCAGTGGGCCAGTGGGCAGATCACTCGTTTCGGCGCCGACATCAAGGGGGTAGCCGCGGCCAATGACGGCACAGCCGGCGGCGCTATCGCAGCCTTCAAGGCGGCCGGCGTTGACCCAGTCCCTCCGGTCACCGGCAACGATGCGACAACGGCGGCACTGCAACTCATCATCTCTGGAGACCAGTACAACACGATTTCGAAGCCTTCCGAGATCGTGGCTGCCGCAGCCGCTAACGTAGCCTTCAAGCTGCTCAACGGAGAGACGGTGGAAGGCAAGACCACGCTCTACAATACCCCGTCGGAACTGTTCGTGCCCGTTGTGGTCACGCGCGAGAACATCAAGGCGGAGGTTTTTGACAAGGGCACGGCCAACCCGGCAGACGTCTGCACCGGCGACTATGCGGCCGGCTGCGCCGAGCTGGGCATCACGAAGTAAGTCACATCATACCGACATCCGGCGGCCCAGGCCGCCGGATGTTGCCTGCCTTCCAGTGAAACGGACTTTCGTATGACCGGTGCCATCGACGCTGTGCACGCTCCCGGGGAGCCTGTACTCAGCCTGCGTGGGGTTTCAAAGAACTTCGGCGCGGTCTCGGCTTTGACCGACATTGAGCTCGACGTGCACGCCGGAGAGGTCGTCGGCTTGGTCGGGGACAATGGCGCCGGCAAGTCGACCCTGATCAAGATCCTCGCTGGGGTGCATCCCCCATCCGCTGGTACCATCCGCTTTGGCGGTAATGAGGTAACGCTCGACAATCCGGCGGCGGCGCTCGACCTTGGAATCGCAACCGTCTTCCAGGACCTCGCACTGTGCGAGAACCTCGATGTGGTGGCCAATATCTTCCTCGGCCGCGAAACCAATGCCTGGCGTCTGGACGAAGTCTCTATGGAGGTGCGGGCTTGGACGCTACTCAATGAGCTTTCGGCGCGAATTCCTTCCGTGCGCGAGCCGGTTGCCGCGCTCTCCGGCGGTCAACGGCAGACCGTTGCCATTGCGCGCTCGCTGCTCCTCGCGCCCAAGCTGATCATGCTGGATGAGCCCACGGCCGCGCTTGGTGTGGCGCAGACGGCAGAGGTGCTCAACCTGATCGAGCGGGTTCGTGAACGCGGTCTGGGTGTCATTATGATCAGTCACAACATGGAAGACGTTCGCGCCGTCGCCGATCGTATCGTGGTACTGCGGCTCGGCCGGAACAACGGCGTCTTCACGCCCAATGCATCCAACCAGGAGCTCGTGGCCGCTATCACCGGGGCTACGGAAAACGCTGTTTCCCGTCGTCTTAGCCGGACAGCGCGGCACGGCGAGGAAGCGTCGCCATGAACAACGGCACACCCACGGGGCCACAGCCGGCAGAACTCGACCGCGCCGACCAGAGGGTTGCGCACTATGAAGGGATCGGAGGCGTCATCCGCTCCTTCGTGGACCGAATCCGATCGGGCGACTTGGGTATGCTGCCCGTTGCAGTCGGGCTCGTCGTGATCTCGGTGGTGTTCACCACCCTTAATCCTGTGTTCGTCGCCCCCAATAACCTCGTCAACCTACTGTTCGACTGTGCAACGGTGGGCATCATCTCGCTCGGCATCGTGTGTGTTCTGATGCTGGGTGAGATCGACCTGTCGGTGGGCTCTATGAGCGGGCTGGCATCCGCTATCCTTGGTTCGCTGTGGGTCACGATGGGCTGGCCGATCGGCATTGCCGTTCTTGTTGCCATCGCTACGGGTGCCCTCGTGGGCGCGCTCTATGCGCTGCTCTACAACCGCATGGGCATGCCAAGTTTCGTTGCGACGCTTGCGGGGCTCCTCGCCCTGCTCGGTTTGCAGCTCTACATTCTGGGTCGCGCCGGATCGATAAATCTTCCGTTCCAATCGCCATTGGTGACGTTCGGGCAAATCCTGATGATGCCCGCCTGGGTATCCCACCTGCTCGCGCTTCTACCGGGCATCGCGACCGTAGTGCTTGGCCTGGGCAACATACGCCGCAGGCGCGCGGCCAACCTGAGCGCCGGCACGTCGACCGGTGTCTTCATCAAGGCCTCTGCGCTCACGGCGGTACTCGAGATCGTCGT